>NZ_JASCQJ010000062.1:0-15024 GCF_033043255.1 Clostridium lamae
GTGACCGATTGTTCCAATGTTTACGTGTGGTTTACTTCTTTCGAATTTTTGCTTTGCCATTGTAAAATCCTCCTTTATAGAAATTAAATTATAATAACCTTCCTAGTTATTATATCTAATTTAATTCTATTTTTCTATACTTATATAAATTTTCATGTAGTAATGCTACCCATAATTAAATTATGAGCAACATTACTAGAATTTATAACTAAAGTGAATTAGTTTCTTTCACTTTTAATTTTTTCTTGAATGCTCTTTGGAACTTCTTCGAAGCGATCAAATACCATTGAGTAAGTTCCTCTACCTTGAGTTCTTGATCTTAAAGTAGTTGCATATCCAAACATTTCTGAAAGTGGAACTAATGCTCTGATTATTTGAGCACCATTTATAGCTTCCATACCTTCAATTCTTCCTCTTCTTGAGTTAAGATCTCCCATTACATCTCCCATATATTCTTCTGGAACTGTAACTTCTACCTTTTCTACTGGCTCAAGTAATACTGGATCAGCTTTTGCCATAGCATTTTTAAATGCCATAGATCCTGCTATCTTAAACGCCATTTCAGATGAGTCAACTTCGTGGTATGATCCATGAACTAATTTAACTTTAAAGTTAATAGTTTCATATCCTGCTATTATACCGTTCTTAGCTGCTTCTTGGATACCATTATCTATAGCTGGAATATATTCTCTAGGAATAGCTCCTCCAACGATAGCATTTTCAAATGTGTATTCTCCTTCAGTTGGTTCCATTTCAATAACACAGTGTCCGTATTGTCCTTTACCACCTGATTGCTTCGCATATTTAGCTTCAGCTTTAACAGCTGCTCTAATTGTTTCTTTGTAAGCAACTTGAGGAGCACCAACGTTACACTCAACTTTGAATTCTCTAGTTAATCTATCAACTATGATTTCTAAGTGAAGCTCACCCATACCTGCAATGATTGTTTGACCAGTTTCTTGATCAGTATGTGTTCTAAATGTTGGATCTTCTTCAGCTAATTTAGCTAATGCTAACCCCATCTTTTCTTGACCAGCTTTTGTCTTTGGCTCTATAGCAACAGATATAACTGGTTCTGGGAATTCCATTGCTTCTAATATTATTGGATTATTTTCTACACAAAGAGTATCCCCTGTAGTAGTGTTCTTTAATCCAATTATTGCTCCTAATTCACCTGCTTCTAATGCTTCAACTTCTTCTCTTGAATTAGCATGCATCTTAACAAGTCTTCCTATTCTTTCTTTCTTACCCTTAGTAGAATTTAACACATATGTTCCACTTTGCATAACACCTGAGTAAATTCTTGTAAATGCAAGTTTTCCAACGAATGGGTCAGTAGCTATCTTAAATGCTAAAGCTGACATTGGCGCTTCATCTGAAGCTTCTCTAGTATCTTCTTCACCTTCTAATGAAATTCCCTTAACAGCAGGAATATCTAAAGGTGATGGTAAGAATGCAACAACGCCATCAATCATTTGTTGAACACCTTTATTCTTGTATGATGAACCACAAATACATGGAACTATTTCATTAGCTATAGTAGCTTTTCTTAAAGCAATCATTAACTCATCTACAGTTAATTCTTCTCCTTCAAGATACTTTTCCATTAATTCTTCATCAGTTTCAGCTATCGCTTCAATCATAGCCATTCTGTACTCTTCAGCTTGATCTGCTAAATCTGCTGGAATTTCTTCTTCTCTAACATCTTTTCCTAAATCATCATAGAACATAATAGCCTTGTTAGTTATTAAGTCTATCATTCCCTTAAATTGATCTTCTGATCCAACTGGGATTTGTATTGGAACGGCATTAGCTTTTAATCTATCTCTTACAGTGTTTATACATCTAAAGAAATCCGCTCCTGTAGCATCCATCTTATTAACGTATATCATTCTTGGAACACCGTACTTATCTGCCTGTCTCCAAACTGTTTCAGTTTGTGGTTCAACACCACTCTTTGCATCTAGAACTGTAACAGCTCCATCTAGTACTCTTAAAGATCTTTCAACTTCTACTGTGAAGTCTACGTGACCTGGAGTATCTATTATATTTAATTCGTGACCTTTCCATTCACAAGTAGTTGCAGCAGAAGTGATTGTTATACCTCTTTCTTGCTCTTGAACCATCCAGTCCATTGTAGCTGCACCTTCATGAACTTCTCCTATTTTATGACTTCTTCCTGTATAGAATAGTATACGCTCAGTAGTTGTAGTTTTACCAGCATCTATATGAGCCATTATACCGAAATTACGGAATTTGTCTAACGGATATTTTCTTGCCATCTGTAGTCCTCCTCTCAACGAGTAATTTTAAATTCGACAAAACTGTTTTGGCAAAACTCCAAAACAGTTTGTTTTTTAGTATCTGTAATGAGCAAATGCCTTATTTGCTTCAGCCATCTTATGAGTATCTTCTCTCTTTTTAACAGCTGCTCCAGTATTATTAGCTGCATCCATTAGTTCTCCAGCTAATCTTTGAGCCATTACCTTTTCGCCTCTTTTTCTTGAAGCATCTAAAAGCCATCTAAGACCTAAAGTCTGTCTTCTTTCAGCTCTAACTTCTATAGGAACTTGGTAGTTCGCACCACCTATTCTTCTAGCTTTAACTTCTAATAAAGGCATTACATTGTTCATAGCTTCTTCAAATACTTCTAAAGCATCTTTGCCTGTTTTTTGCGCCACTATTTCAAACGCGTCGTAGCATATTCTTTGTGCTACTCCTTTTTTACCATCTTCCATAACGTTGTTTATTAATTTAGCAACAACCTTTGAATTGTATATTGGATCTGGTAATACATCTCTTTTTGCGATATGTCCTTTTCTTGGCACTTTTCTTCCCTCCTTAACATGATAAATTTAAGTTCATTGGTACTCAGCAATAAATATTGCCGTAAAGTGCTTCGCCCCTTCATCTATATAAACTTAATTTATAAATCTATGTAAATGCTGAAGACAAGCACTAGTGTAGTTTAATATTTAAACTACTTTTTTGCCTTCGGCTTTTTAGCACCGTACTTTGATCTTCCTTGCATTCTGTTAGCTACTCCAGCACAATCAAGTGCTCCTCTTACGATATGGTATCTAACACCAGGAAGGTCCTTAACTCTACCACCTCTTATAAGAACAACACTGTGCTCTTGTAAGTTGTGTCCTACACCACCAATGTATGCAGTTACTTCGAATCCATTTGTAAGTCTTACTCTTGCGATTTTTCTTAACGCTGAGTTAGGCTTCTTAGGAGTAGTTGTTTTAACAACTGTACAAACCCCTCTTCTTTGTGGACACTCATTAAGTGCTGGTGCTGTTGACTTGTTGATAACAGTTTTTCTGCCTTTTCTTACTAATTGGCTAATAGTTGGCATTTTTTCACCTCCTGAAATTTTTTTTATCTATATATCTAATATTTAAGATAAAAGCATTTTTATAGATTAACATAAATAATATATTAATTTATGTTAAACATAATATTACTATAAATTTTTTCATTTTTTATAATAAAAAAATCTATATATATTGAATATAATTTTTGAATACTCAGCTACAATATTCATCTAACATTTTAGTAATATTATATAAAGTGTCATAGAGGCAGAGCTTATGACTTTGCCTCCATGAACACATGTAGACAATCATATTGTAGTGTATTTCAAAAATCACACAATTCGTATTTTATCATTTAAGAATACACATGTCAATAAAATTGCATTCCATTATTCAATTGAATCTAAAACTTCATTATCTACCGGAACATCCTCAACGTCTAGCTTTAGATTTCTATATCTAACCATTCCAGTTCCAGCTGGTATTAACTTACCAATAATAACATTTTCTTTCAACCCTACTAACGGATCCACCTTACCTTTTATTGCTGCTTCAGTAAGAACTCTAGTTGTTTCTTGGAATGAAGCTGCTGATAGGAAACTATCTGTTGCTAAAGCAGCCTTGGTTATACCAAGTAAAGATTGCTCTCCTTTAGCTTCTTCTCCACCAAACTCTCTTACTCTTGCATTTTCTTCTTCAAAGTCAAACATATCTATCATAGTTCCTGGTAATAGATCAGTATCACCTGAATCTAAAACTTTAACTTTTCTTGTCATTTGTCTAACAACTACTTCTAAGTGCTTATCGTTTATATCAACACCTTGTAATCTATAAACCTTTTGAACTTCTGATAATAGATATTTTCTAGCTCCATCTATACCTTTAATAGCTGCTATGTCATGTGGGTTTACTGAACCTTCAGTAATCTCATCACCAGCTTCAATAATATCGTCATCTGATACCTTTAATCTTGAACCAAATGGTATTTCATAACTTCTTTCTTCTCCATCTTCAGAAACTACAAAAACAGTTCTCTTCTTTTTAGTTTCTTCAACTCTTACTGTTCCTGAAATTTCACTTACTATAGCTAAACCTTTTGGTTTTCTAGCTTCAAATAACTCTTCAACTCTTGGAAGACCTTGAGTGATATCGGCTCCAACAACTCCCCCTGTGTGGAATGTTCTCATTGTAAGCTGAGTACCAGGTTCTCCGATTGATTGAGCTGCTATTATTCCAACCGCTTCCCCTATAGTTATCTTTTGTGCTGTTGCCATGTTCATACCATAACATTTAGAACATACCCCAACTTTACATTTACATGTGAATACGGATCTAATTTTAACCTTTTTAATTCCAGTAGCTGCAACTTTTTCTGCAGTATCTAAATCCATATATTCGTCAGCCTCTACCATAACCTCTCCAGATTCTGGATGAATTATTGGTTCAGCTGTATATCTACCATAAAGTCTTTCAGCTAATCCTTCGATTGCTTCATTACCTTCTTTAATTTCTGAAACATAAATACCTTCTGTTGTACCACAATCTACTTCTCTTACTATAACATCTTGTGATACATCAACAAGTCTTCTTGTTAAATATCCTGAGTCAGCAGTCTTAAGCGCTGTATCGGCATTACCCTTTCTAGCTCCGTGAGTAGAAATAAAGTATTCTAATACTTCAAGTCCTTCTCTAAATGAAGCTCTGATTGGTAATTCTATGATCTTACCAGTAGGACTTGCCATAAGTCCTCTCATACCTGCTAATTGCTTAATCTGAGATTTAGAACCTCTGGCTCCAGAGTCAGCCATCATGAATATTGGATTGAATTTATCCAAGCTATCCATAAGTGCATCAGCGACATCTTCTGTCGTCTTAGTCCATTTTTCTATAACTCTTTCATATCTTTCTTCTTCTGATATGAAACCTCTCTTATACATCTTCTCAATTTTTTCAACTGTTTCATCAGCTTCTTTAAGAAGTTTGTATTTTGCATCAGGCACTATCATATCTGAAGCTGCTACTGTTACAGCACCAATTGAAGAATAGTGATATCC
Source organism: Clostridium lamae (assembly GCF_033043255.1). NCBI lineage: Bacteria > Bacillati > Bacillota > Clostridia > Eubacteriales > Clostridiaceae > Clostridium > Clostridium lamae. The sequence goes on from NZ_JASCQJ010000062.1 coordinate 5,375, forward strand.
TAATGCTTTTATTTTATCTAACATTATAGAAGTATTTGTAGGACCATGAACGGTATAACATTTATCTATCAATTTCCCTAATGTCTTCTTTGTTATTAAGAAATCAACTTCCAAGTTAAACTCTTCATTTTTATTTTCTCTATTAACAAAACCTAAATCTTGAGGTATAGATTCATTAAATATTATCTTACCAACGGTAGTAGTAATAATTCCTGATTTTATATCTCCATTAATTTCTTTAAACATTCTTACTTTTATTTCAGCATGAATGGCAATTTCTCCTACTTCATAAGCCATTATAGCTTCGTCTTTAGAAGCAAATACTTTCCCTTCTCCTTTAGCTCCTGACTTATCCATAGTTAAATAATATGAACCTAGAACCATATCTTGTGTAGGTACACAAACTGGTTTACCATCTGATGGTTTCATTATATTTCCAGCAGCTAGCATTAAAAATCTAGCTTCTGCTTGAGCTTCTACTGATAATGGAACGTGAACAGCCATTTGGTCTCCATCAAAGTCAGCATTATATGCAGTACATACTAATGGATGTAGTTTTATAGCTCTTCCTTCTACTAAAACTGGTTGGAAAGCTTGAATACCAAGTCTATGTAGAGTAGGCGCACGGTTTAATAATACAGGATGATCAGTAATAACTTCTTCAAGTACATCCCATACTTGATTATTTACTCTTTCAACCATTCTCTTAGCGCTCTTAATATTATGAGCTACGCCATCTTCAACCAACTTCTTCATTATAAATGGTTTAAATAATTCTAAAGCCATTTCTTTAGGAAGTCCACATTGGTACATCTTTAATTCCGGTCCAACAACTATAACTGATCTACCTGAATAATCAACTCTCTTACCTAGTAAGTTTTGTCTAAATCTACCTTGTTTACCCTTTAACATATCTGACAATGATTTAAGAGGTCTATTTCCAGGTCCTGTAACTGGTCTTCCTCTTCTACCATTATCTATAAGTGCATCAACAGCTTCTTGAAGCATTCTTTTTTCATTTCTAACAATGATATCTGGTGCACCTAGATCTAATAGTTTCTTTAATCTGTTATTTCTATTAATAACTCTTCTATATAAATCATTTAAGTCTGAAGTCGCAAATCTTCCACCATCCAATTGAACCATTGGTCTCAAATCAGGAGGAATTACAGGAATAACATTTATAACCATCCATCTTGGGTCATTTCCTGATTTTCTAAAAGATTCAACTACTTCCAATCTTCTTATTATTCTTACTTTCTTTTGTCCAGTGCTTATTTTTAATTCTTCTTTAAGATCTCTTGATTGTGATACTAAATCAATTTCTCCAAGTAATTCTTGAACTGCTTCTGCTCCCATTCCAGCAACAAAGCTCTCTTCACCATATTTATCCACAGCTTCTCTATATTCTTTTTCATTAAGAAGTTGTTTCTTAAGTAATGGAGTCTCTTTAGGATCTATAACAACATATGAAGCAAAGTATAATATTTTTTCTAAAGCTCTTGGAGACATATCTAAAAGTAATCCCATTCTTGATGGAATTCCTTTGAAGTACCAAATGTGAGAAACCGGGGCAGCTAATTCAATATGCCCCATTCTTTCTCTTCTCACTTTAGCTTTAGTTACTTCAACTCCACATCTATCACAAACTATTCCCTTATATCTTACTCTCTTGTATTTACCACAATGACATTCCCAGTCCTTAATAGGTCCAAAAATTCTTTCGCAGAATAAACCATCTCTTTCCGGTTTTAAGGTTCTATAGTTTATTGTCTCAGGTTTTTTAACTTCACCTCTTGACCATTCTCTTATTTGATCTGGTGAGGCTAAACCTATTTGTATAGCGTCAAAATTATTCAATTCAAACAAGGGTACATCCTCCCTTCAAAATTAATGTTCATCATTTACAAAATCATCAAGTTCTAAGTCTTCTTCGTGGAAGCCATCTAATGCAAAGTTATCAAACTCTACTTCTTCTTCAACTTCCTCTTCTAGCATTGTATAGCTATCATCTATATTCACATCCTCAGAAACCACATCTTCAGTTCCTTCAATGTTAACTTCTAATTCTTCCATATCTTCTTCAGCAAAATCCTTAAGTTTGACTTCTTGGTTTTCTTCATTTAACACTTTAACATCTAAGCAAAGAGCTTGAAGTTCTTTTATAAGAACTTTAAATGATTCTGGAACTCCTGGTTCCGGAATATTTTCGCCCTTAACAATAGCTTCATAAGTCTTAACTCTACCTACAACATCATCTGATTTAACAGTTAATATTTCTTGTAGTGTATGTGCAGCACCGTATGCTTCCAATGCCCAAACTTCCATTTCTCCAAATCTTTGACCACCGAATTGTGCCTTACCACCAAGAGGTTGTTGAGTTACTAATGAATATGGCCCTGTTGATCTTGCGTGAATCTTATCATCAACTAAGTGAGCCAATTTTAAGATATACATTATCCCAACAGTTACTTCATTATCAAATGCTTCACCTGTTCTACCATCATATAAAACAGTTTTACCATTTGCATTATAACCTGCTTTTTCTAAGCAGTCTTCAATGTCTTTTTCTGTAGCTCCATCAAATACAGGAGTAGCTATATGCCATCCTAATTGACTTGCTGCCCATCCCAAGTGAACTTCTAGTACCTGACCGATGTTCATACGAGACGGAACCCCTAGAGGATTTAAACATATTTGTAGTGGTCTTCCATCAGGTAAAAATGGCATATCTTCTTCTGGAAGAACTCTTGATATAACCCCTTTATTACCATGACGTCCAGCCATTTTATCTCCAACAGATATTTTTCTCTTTTGAGCTATATAGCATCTTACTAGTTCATTAACTCCTGGGTTTAGTTCATCCCCATTTTCTCTAGTAAATACTTTTACATCAACGATTATACCAGCTTCACCATGAGGAACTCTTAATGAAGTGTCCCTTACTTCTCTAGCTTTTTCACCGAATATCGCTCTTAAAAGTCTTTCTTCTGCAGTTAATTCAGTTTCTCCTTTAGGTGTAACTTTACCTACAAGAATATCACCTGATCTAACTTCAGCTCCTATTCTTATTATACCTCTGTCATCTATATCTTTTAATGCATCTTCACTTACATTAGGAATATCTCTTGTTATTTCTTCTGGTCCTAATTTAGTATCTCTTGCTTCACATTCATATTCTTCAATATGAATTGAAGTAAATACATCTTCTCTAACTAGTTCTTCAGAAATAAGCATAGCATCTTCGTAGTTATAACCTTCCCAAGTAATGAATCCCATTCTAATGTTCTTACCTAATGCTATTTCACCTAAATCAGTGGATGGTCCATCACCTAATACCTGGTTCTTAAATACTATTTCACCCTTATCAACTAAAGGTCTTTGATTTATACATGTACCTTGGTTACTTCTTTTAAATTTAAGAAGCTTATAAGTGTCTATACCACCATCTACATCTCTCTTGATTCTTATCTCATTAGAACTTACATAAACAACCTTCCCAGCATTTCTAGCCTTTGGAAGCACTCCAGAATCTACAGCTGCTTTAAATTCTATTCCAGTACCTACTATCGGAGCTTGTGGCTTTAATAGAGGAACTGCTTGACGTTGCATGTTTGATCCCATCAGCGCTCTTGAAGCATCATCATTTTCAAGGAATGGAATCATAGCAGTAGCTACTGATACAATTTGTCTTGGAGATACGTCTATTAAATCTACTTCTTCAGCATTTACAACTAAAATATCATGTTTGCTTCTAACAGTAACTCTGCTATCGACAAACTTTCTATCTTCACTAATAGGTTCATGAGCTTGAGCAACAAGATATAAATCTTCTTCATCAGCTGTGAAATATCTTATTTCATCAGTTATTATTCCTTTTTCTTTATCAACAACCCTATATGGTGTCTCGATAAATCCATATTCATTTACTTTAGCATAAGTTGCTAAAGAGTTAATAAGACCTATGTTTGGTCCTTCAGGCGTTTCGATTGGACACATTCTACCATAATGTGAATGGTGAACGTCTCTTACTTCAAAACCAGCTCTTTCTCTTGAAAGACCTCCAGGTCCTAAAGCTGATAATCTTCTTTTATGTGTTAACTCTGAAAGTGGATTTACTTGATCCATGAACTGTGATAATTGTGAGCTACCGAAGAATTCTTTTATCGCAGCTGCAACCGGTCTAATGTTAATTAACATTTGAGGAGTTATAGCTTCTTGATCTTGAATAGTCATTCTTTCTTTAACTACTCTTTCCATTCTTGATAAACCAATTCTAAATTGATTTTGTAGCAACTCTCCAACTGATCTTATTCTTCTATTACCTAAATGATCTATATCGTCAACATAACCTACTCCGTAAGCCAATCCTAACTCATAGCTTATAGTTGCAAATATATCATCTTTAACAATATGTTTAGGAATAAGTCTATTTATATTTTTCTTAATCTCTTCTTTAATAGTTTGCTCATCATCATAGTTATCTAATATTTCTTTCAGTGTTGGATAGTGAACATATTCCTTGATATTTAAATCTTTTATATCAAATGATATAAAATTCTTTATGTCAACAAAGTGATTACCTATTACTCTAACCACCTTATCTTCTACTAAAATATCAACAGAATTTATTCCAACATTTTGTATTTCTTCTGCTAATGATCTACTAATTTTCTTCCCTTGTTCAACTATAATTTCTCCAGTTTGTGGATTAACTATATCTGTTGCAGCAATTTGATTGACTAATCTTAAGTTTAATGATAATTTTTTATTAAACTTATATCTACCAACTCTAGATAAGTCATATCTTTTTGCGTCGAAGAATAATGAGTCAATAAGAGATATAGCGCTATCAACTGTAGGTGGCTCACCTGGTCTTAGCCTTTTATATATTTCTAATAAGGCTTCTTCCTTAGTTTTAGTATTATCTTTTTCTATTGTCGCTTTAAATCTTTCATCTTCTCCAAAATAGTCTAAAAGTTCTTGATCACTTCCAAATCCCATTGCTCTTGCTAAAATAGATATAGGAAGTTTTCTTGTTTTATCTATTCTTACATAGATAATATCGTTAGAATCAGTTTCATATTCTAACCATGCTCCTCTATTTGGAATAACTGTAGATGAGTATAATTTTTTCCCAGTTTTATCAACATTAAAACTGTAATAAACTCCTGGTGATCTTACTAGCTGACTTACTATTACTCTTTCAGCACCGTTTATGATGAAAGTTCCTTGTTCAGTCATTAATGGAAAATCACCCATAAATACTTCTTGTTCTTTGATTTCTCCAGTTTCATTATTTTGTAACCTTACAGAAACCTTTAGTGGTGCAGCATAAGTTGAATCTCTCTCTTTACACTCCTCCACAGAATACTTAATGTTATCCATATCAAGTTTGTAGTCAACAAATTCAAGAACAAGATTGCCTGTGAAATTTGTTATCGGGTTAATGTCATCAAATACTTCATGAAGACCTTCCCTTAAAAACCATTGATATGAATCTAACTGTACCTCAATAAGATTTGGCATTTCTGTTACATCTTTAACCTTACCAAAACTCATTCTAGTTCTTTTTCCAACTTGGACAGGATGTACCATGAATTTTCACCCCTTGTATAAAACTAAAATAACCAAAAACACACTTTCCCTAGGGACTTTGTGTTTTCGGACAACATCACTAATTAGTATAACCATATTTCAAGTGGTTATACATTTTTTTCATATGAATATATACCTATCCATAATGAATAGTACATTTATTGATACTATCACATTATAACTTTATTGTCAATTATTTTATAATTAACTTATGTCAATCTTTTTTTACAACTTTACACATTAGATATGAAACTATATAAAGTATCCCAGGAATATGATATTTTATATAGCTTCATTTAAGCAATTAAAAAGGTGCTATAATAGCACCTTTTTATTTATAAAGTTAATTACTTAACTTCTACTTCAGCTCCAACTTCAGCTAATTTAGCTTTCATATCTTCTGCTTCTTCTTTTGAAACGCCTTCTTTAATTGTCTTAGGAGCTCCGTCAACTATTTCCTTAGCTTCCTTTAATCCTAATCCTGTTAATTCTCTTACTACTTTAATTACTTTGATCTTTTGAGCACCAGCGTTAGCTAATACTACATCAAATTCAGTTTTTTCTTCTGCAGCAGCAGCACCACCTGCAACAGCACCTGCAACCGCTACTGGAGCAGCAGCGCTTACACCAAATTCTTCTTCACAAGCTGTAACTAGCTCGTTTAATTCTAAAACAGTCATTTCTTTTATAGCTTGAATTATATCTTCTCTTGTCATTTTAATTGCACCTCCAAATTTTTATCAGTTATTATTCAGCTGACTCTGATTCTTTTTTCTCTTTAATTGCATTTAATAAATACGCAAGGTTTGATAATGGAGCCTTGAAGCTTCCAAGAAGTTTTGCAATAAGAACTTCCTTTGATGGTATTGTAGCAAGTTTTTCAACTTCTTCTTTATTATAAACAGTACCATCTACCATACCTGCTTTTAATTCTAATTTCTTATGATCCTTAGCAAATGTATGTAATACTCTTGCTGGAGCAGTAGCATCTTCATAACCAAATGCTATTGAAACCGGTCCTTCTAAGTATTCATCTAGACCATTGATTCCTAATTCGTTAGCAGCTAACACAACTAAGTTGTTTTTATAAACTTTGTATTCAACACCTGCTTCTCTTAAGCTTTTTCTTAAAGCTGTATCTTCTTCAACTGTTAAACCTTGATAGTTTGCTAGAACAACTGCTTGAGCTTTTTCTAACTTTTCTTTTATTTCAGCTACTTTAGCTTCTTTAATTTGTCTATTCTTCTTTATCACTGTGTGTCCACCTCCTCACAGTTTTTAACTGCAATTTTATATTAATAAAGGCCTTCCCATAGACATAGGAAGACCAAAAATAATTACTTACCTCGGTATTCCTCGGTAGGCAATTATTTAAACCTTTCGGCACCTACTGTCTTTGGAATCAGTATTCTTTTTTAACAACAGTAAATATTATATTATATAAACTTACATATGTCAATACTAATCTATAACTTTTGTTGGGTTAACTTTAGCTCCTGGTCCCATAGTGCTTGAAACTGATACAGACTTAATGTATTGTCCCTTAGCAGCTGCTGGTTTAGCTTTTATTAAAGCTTCCATTAAAGCACGGAAGTTTTCTTGTAGTTTTTCAACTCCGAATGACTTCTTACCTATTGGGCAGTGAACTATAGCAGTCTTGTCAACTCTATATTCAACCTTACCAGCTTTGATTTCAGCTATAGCTTTAGCAACATCAAATGTTACAGTTCCTGATTTTGGGTTTGGCATTAATCCCTTAGGTCCTAAAACTCTACCGATTCTACCTACAACACCCATCATATCTGGTGTAGCAACAACTACATCATAATCAAACCAGTTTTCACTTTGAATCTTTTGTACTAACTCTTCAGCTCCAACAAAATCTGCTCCTGCTTCTTGAGCTTCCTTTGCCTTTTCTCCCTTAGCAAAAACTAAAACTCTTACTGTTCTACCTGTTCCGTTTGGAAGAACAACAGCTCCTCTAACTTGTTGATCTGCATGTCTTGGGTCTACCCCTAATCTAACATGTAGTTCTATAGTTTCATCAAACTTAGCTTTAGCAGTTTTTACAGCTAAATCTAAAGCTTCAGATGGAGTGTATAATGCACTCTTATCTATTAATTTTGCACTTTCAATATAATTCTTTCCCATAATTTGCCTCCTCTGTGGTATTAACGGTTTTTACCTCCCACTTTTTTACGAATTACTCTTCAACAGTTACTCCCATACTTCTAGCAGTACCTTCGATCATGCTCATAGCAGTTTCGATATTTGCTGCATTTAAGTCAGGCATCTTTAACTCAGCAATTTTTCTGATTTGATCTTTTGTTATTTTACCAACTTTAGTTCTGTTTGGAACGCCTGAACCACTTTCGATTCCTAATTCCTTCTTTATAAGAACTGCTGCTGGTGGTGTTTTTAGTATAAAACTAAAAGATCTATCTTGGTAAACTGTTATTACAACTGGTATTATTAATCCAGCTTGGTTAGCAGTCTTCGCATTAAACTCCTTACAGAATCCCATAATATTAACACCATGTTGACCTAATGCTGGTCCTACTGGTGGTGCTGGTGTCGCCTTACCTGCAGGAAGTTGAAGTTTAATCATTCCTGTTACTTTCTTAGCCATGTTAATATTCCTCCTATACTGTGGTAATACGGACTTCTGTCCTCCCACTTTATTAAAACATTAGCTTATATTAAACTAATTTTTCAACTTGTGTAAAATCTAGTTCAGCCAGAGTTTCTCTGCCAAACATATCAATTAACGCTTTAACTTTGCGTTTTTCTAGATTTATCTCTTGAATCGTAGCCACAAATTCTCTTAATGGCCCTGAGATAACTCTTACACTTTCCCCTACTTCTAAATCTATTTCTACAGGTGCTTCTTTAACTCCCATAGATTCAATTTCCTCATCAGTTAGGGGAACTGGTTTAGAAGCTGGGCCAACAAAACCTGTTACACCCCTTGTGTTTCTAACCACATACCATGACTCATCAGTCATTAGCATTTTCACTAACACATATCCAGGAAACTTCTTTTTTAGAGAAATCTTTTGTTTCCCATCTTTCTCTTCTATGACTTCTTCCATCGGCACTTGAATGTCTTGCAACAAGCTTTGAAGATTTCTATTTTCAATGGTTTTTTCAAGATTTGCCTTAACTTTGTTTTCGTAGCCTGAGTATGTGTGTACAACATACCATCTTGCTCTTTCGCTCATATTTTCTTATAGGCAATAATCGCCTAAACCTCCTTTTATTTTAATTTTAAAAAGAATCCAAAGAGGTTTTGAAAAATATAATCTAACCCACCTACTAATACAATATATATTAGTACAACTACGCCAACTGCAATTAACGCTTTTTTAGTTTCATTTTTAGAAGGCCATGTTATTCTTTTAACTTCTGCTTTTAGCTCTCTAAAAAATTTTAATATTCCACCTTTTTTTGGTGATTGTTTTGTTAAATTCACATTTTCCTTAATAGCCATTACTTCACATCCTTAATCATTGTGAGTATATGTCAATAACTAATCAGCTAATTACTTCGTTTCTTTATGAAGTGTATGTTTTTTGCAGAATTTGCAGTATTTATGCATTTCTAATCTGTCTGGGTTATTCTTTTTATTTTTCATTGAATTGTAATTTCTTTGCTTACACTCTGTGCACGCTAAAGTTACCTTTACTCTCACAGTCTGCACCTCCAGTTTACCGTAAATAATATAAAAATCTACTACTTTATGTTAATTGTTTTCGTTAATTACTTAAACACATTATCACAAAATAGCTATTATGTCAATATATCAGCCTTACAAAGGACTAGGTAATCAAACCCAGCCCTATGTAATGCTTATTTGTCTATTACTATTCTACTATTGTAGTAACAACTCCTGAACCTACAGTTCTTCCACCTTCTCTAATAGCGAATCTTAATCCTTCGTCCATAGCAACTCTTGTGATTAATTCAACGTTCATGTCGATGTGGTCTCCTGGCATAACCATTTCCATACCTTCTGGTAATTTGATTGATCCAGTAACGTCTGTTGTTCTGAA
>NZ_JASCQJ010000063.1:0-14889 GCF_033043255.1 Clostridium lamae
TACAGGATTAGGATTAAAAGAGTCAAAAGAATATATTGATAAATTAAATGAAGAAGTTAATTCGTAATTTTAAACTATTGCGAATTAAAAGTGGATAAACAAATGATTACTCCATATATACTTCATAGGAGAAATAATTGATTTATCCACTTATATACTTTCTATTATAAACTTAACTTTAAAATATAAATATTGAATAAAAAATCAATTTCCAAAACTCCGTAAGGAGTTTTTTCTGTAATTTTACATTTTACATTCTACATTTTACATTAAATAACGTACTCCTGTTACCTTGTTATCTTTAATATATACTCTAGGAGCTCTTCTTCCAATTAGGCAAAGAACTTCATAGCTAATTGTATTTAATATATTAGCCATATCTTCAGCATCAAATTTTATTTCACCATCACTACCTAGAAGTATAACTTCATCACCTGTTTCTACGCCTTCTATGTGAGTTACATCTACCATGAATTGATCCATGCATACATTTCCTATAATAGGAGCTAACTTTCCTTTTATTATTACGCTTCCCCTATTAGAAAGTCCTCTAGAATATCCATCAGCATATCCAACTGGCAGGGTTGCTATTAATGTTTTCTTATTTGTTTTATAGTTTTTTCCATAACCAATATATTCATTTTCATCAACTTCTTTAAGATAAAGTATTCTAGTTTTCCAAGTTAATACTGGTTTTAAATCAATATCATTTTTATTAACTTCACTTGAAGGATAATATCCGTATTGGATTATTCCTGGCCTAACATAATTATAGTGACTTTCAGGAATATCTATTATTGCAGCACTGTTAGAAAGGTTTCTTTTATCTATAGTAACTCCTTCTGCATCTAGTTTGCTTAGTATGGAATTATATATATCCATTTGTTTTTTAGAATAACTTTTATCTATGGAATCAGCTGTAGAAAAGTGAGAAAATATACTATCTATACTTAAGTTACTTAACTTAGAAATACTAATTATATCTTCTATATCTTTAGTATTATTTCTAAAGCCTATTCTACCCATTCCAGAGTCTAAAGCAATATGAATTTTAACGATTCTATTAATTTCTTTTGCTTTCTCATTAAGTTTATTTGCAAAGTGAAGAGTTGATACTGTTGGCTCAACATCATAATTAATTAATTCAGCAATTGCAAATTCCTCACTAATACCAAGAAGCATAATTGGAGCATTAATATCATTTTCTCTAAGCTCTATAGCTTCAACAATATTAGCAACTGCAAGTTTTTTTACATTACAGCTTAATAAAGCTTTAGATACTTCAACAGCACCATGACCATAAGCATTAGCTTTTACAACACCTATTATTTCACTTTTATTAGATCTTCTCTTTATTTCTTCTATATTATTTATTAAATTATTTAAATCAATTTCAGCCCAAATTGGATGTAATAAATTCATAATATAACCCCTTACTATTGTTGACTTCTTAATCATATCATTGATAATATTATATACATAAACTGAAACTTTGATAAGTATCAGTATTAATAAATTTGATGAGGTCAGATAAGGTGATGATATGGACACTTTAACTATAAATTTAAATTCTAATAGTAATATTCCACTATACATTCAACTTTATAATTTTATAAAAGAAGAAATTCAATTAGGTAATTTACAAGCAAATAGTAAGCTACCTTCAAAAAGAAAATTATCTAAATATTTAGAAATTAGTCAAAATACAGTAGAAGCAGCATATGATCAGTTGATAGCTGAAGGATATATAGTATCTTTACCTAGAAAAGGATACTATGTATCGGAATTACAAGAAGTGATAAATAATACTAGTAAAAAAGATTATGAAAATAAGAAGATAGGAAGAAGAAAACAATACAAATATGAATTTTATTCCAGTAGAGTTGATCTTGATAGCTTTCCATACGGAGTATGGAGGAAAATCAATAAAGAAGTTTTAATAGAAGAAAATAAGGAACTTTTACAGATAGGTCATTCTCAAGGGGATAGAAATTTAAGAGAGTCAATTAACAATTACTTAAGGTTTTCTAGAGGAGTTAATACTAATATAGATAATATAATTATAGGGGCTGGAAGTGAGTATTTATTTCAAATAATTATAAATATATTAGGGAGAGAAAAAGTGTTTTCTGTAGAGGAACCTGGATATTATAAAGTTAAAAAAATATTAAAAGTAAATGGTATAAATCCAGTTGCAATACCAATTGATAATTATGGAGTAGATATTAATAATTTAAGGGAAAGCAACTCAGAAGTAATTCATATAACTCCTTCTCATCAATTTCCCACAGGAGTTATTATGCCTATTAATAGAAGAATTCAAATTTTAAATTGGGCAAATGAAGATAGTAAAAGATATATAATAGAAGATGATTATGATAGTGAGTTTAGATTTGAAGGAAGACCGATACCAGCTTTACAGAGTTTAGATAGTAAAGGGAAGGTTATATATTTAGGAACATTTTCAAAGTGCTTTTCACCATCAGAAAGAATAGCTTATATGGTATTACCAGATAAATTAATGAAGATATATAAGGAAGACTTTAGTTTTTTAGCTTGCACTGTGTCTAGGACTACGCAACAAGCTTTAGTAAGGTTTATAGAAGAGGGGCACTTTGAAAGACACCTAAATAAAATGAGGAATATTTATAGAAGAAAGAGAGAATTTTTAGTATCTTTGATAAAAAAGCACCTAAATAATACTGAGATTATTGGAACTAACTCTGGACTACATTTATTACTAAAAGTTAATAATGGAATGAGCGAAAAAGAGCTTATTATGTCAGCAGAAGAAAAAGGCATTAGGATATTAGGATTATCAAATTCTTATTTAAATAATTTTGAAGAAAGTAAAACTGTATTTTTAGGATATGCTAATTTGAAGTATGATGAAATAGAAGAAGCAATAATAATATTAAAAGAAGCATGGAATTTATAATAAATCTTTAGGAGATAATATAGGTATTAAATTTAGAGGAGAATGTATATGGCCTATATAAATTTTAAAGAGGAAGTTTCAGTAGCTAAAGATCAATTAAAAAAACGCATTAATAATAATAAAAAAATATTTGGAAAATTATTAGAGCATAAAGAAGATGTATATTCGGAATATATTCCAAATGAAAAGTATAGTTTTAAAGAACATAAAGAATTAGTTTTAGGAGGAGGTCATCCTAAAAAAGAAGATGAATTTAAAGAAGTTAAAGATGCAGATATAGTTTGTTCTAAGTTTATTAAATGTAGATTTTCTAATATAAAATTCACAAACTGTAGATTTATTGGTTGCTATTTTGAAGAATGTGAATTAATGGGTGGAGGAGTAGTTTTTCAAGATTGTATTTTTTTCAAGCAGGATAGAGATGCTAAACCAAATTTAAATAAAGAAGATAACCTTTCCTGTGAATTTAATGATTGTAAGGTATATGCCAAGTTTATAAATTGCACATTAGAATATATTATTTTCAACAAATGTATTTTAAATACTACTAATTTTGAATTAAGTGATATGAGTAATGGAATGATATTTGATTCAACCTTAAGTATGATAATTATTTCTGATACTAATCTATCAGGAACCAAAATAGTAAATACATATATTGAAGATTTGGAGTTTAGAGATAAGTATAAAAGTAAATTAGATGAAAAAACTTTTTTTGATAAGATAAAGTTTAGAAAAAGAAATAGAGATGAATACGAAGGAATATATACAGTTTATGAAAATATAGCTGATAAATTTAAAGATAATAATTTGAAAAATAATTTTGGAGAATATTATTTTTTATGCAGAAAAGCTCAAAGAAAGGTTCTAAAACCTATTCCTAAGATTACGTCAACAATTAGTTTATTAAGCTGTGGATACGGAGAAAGACCAATGTATGCTGTATATTTTTCTTTGTTTATAGTTTTTCTATTTTCTATATTGTATTTAATTTTTGGAATAAAGGTAAATGAAGAGTTAATTACATATGACAATATGAATAATTTAAGTGAATTAAGAAAAATTCTAAAAGACTATAATGAATCACTAAATCTAAGCGTTGGAATGTTTGCAGGGGTAGGACTTAATGAAGCGCAGCCATCTCCAAGATCTTATATGCTAAGTAATATAGAAATGTTAATTGGCGTATTAATGACAGGAATTGGAACGGGAGCACTGGTAAAGAAAATAGTTAGGTAATGCTTCGCAAATGAAAAAATGAAAGAATGAAAGAATGAAATAATGAAAAATGAAAGAATTGAGAAAGTGATAAGTTATAATGAATAGTTAAGGGAAGAGCATCAAAAAGTTTTAAATATTATGGAAAGTGTATTAGAAAATAAGTCTATGGATTTCAAAATCTATAGACTTATTTTTTTAATTATTTTTCTTCATATCTTTATAAATATCATTTAATAATAAAGGCATCTCTTTACTATCACCTGTCACAAGCATCCAAATACCTACTAATGGCAACATTAATATTAAAATTTACCTTTAGTATTTCATCATAGAGTACAAATGAGTTATTGTTTAACATTGCGTACCAAGTATTAGTTTCTAATTTGATTCTATTGACTTAATTTCATCTGTGCTCTGACCATATCAGCAACTTCGTAAAACCAACTGTACATATCTTCTGGCTTTAGTGACATTAACCTATCAATATCAACAATTATTGTTTTATCTTTAATAGATGTAACCTCATAAAATAGCTGTGAATTAAGAATATCAATACTACTAATTTTTTCCCACTCTTGAATATCCATTTCCCCTTTTTCTATCAATAATTTAAAGGTATCAAAGAAGTATTTTTGCATGAAGTTTACCTTTAAATCATTTATTCCTGTAAATTTTTTATCTATTTCAGACCATAGCTCTGAAATAGCTTGTTGCCTTGTAATAAGGCTCTGCAAATCAAAGTTTCCTGTTGAAAATATTTTTATAAGTACATCATTCCAATTCTCAGGTTTCCACTCTAAAGTCTTACTCATGTGAACAAGCCATTTATCATGTGGAATATATTCTTTATTTAAAATAAATAATGCACTTATTAACGGCTTTAATGAATTGTTTAGCATAAAATGCCCTTGTATTATATCATTACGATTTATCCATATATCCCCTGCCAAACGATAATTCCACCATGCATCAAACATAAGTCCCTCTGCTTGAGCAATGTTTATTGGTAGAGATAACTTTTGTTTGATGAACTCAGATACTTTATTTGCAGGGTCATAAATAATTTTTGCATAAGATAAATCCCATAATGCCACCATATCATAACTTCGATTTAAAACCTCATTAAAATCTTCAATTTTTATATCATAAAGATATCCATTGATTTTTGTAATGCCAAGCGGAACGGGTGTTTTTGTTTTTTTATATTTCTGATATTGCTCTTGTGATAAGAAAATTACGATGTCAATTTCAGATAGATAATCTGCATATCCGCGGGACAATCCACCATCTAACATAATACCTACAATATCGTCAAAAGCTAAAAATTTATTCATACATTTATTTAATTCATTCAGTAATTCTTCAATATTGTTTTCACTATCAATATTAACAAAAGGTCTTTTCATGACATCTCCTTAAAAAATATAATAATATTAAGTCTATAATTTAATACTAGATTTCATTAAAATATTTACATCATTGACCATTTTTATTCTTAAAAAACACTATTATACACACTATGAAAAGAACAGTAATAATAAATATACATATACTTACTAAAGTGAATTTATTACTCTGTCTTGTCTTTAAATCCTTTTAATAGAATTTTTAATTTATACAGTTTTTTCTTTCTTAAAATAGGTATAAATTCCGCTAATGAATAGTAAGGCAGATGACAATACTATAACTTCAGGGCTTTTAACAAAGAAGGAATACGGTAAAAATACTAGAGCACATACTATTTCTCTAATTCCTCTTTTCTTATTTCTAAGTAAAAATGCAATTATTCCAATTATAGATAAACATATAATAAGTTTTATAATCAATATACTTCCCCCTTATTTTATTCTAATAATGTTAATTTGTAATTCAAGATTGAAAGCTAATGGCACCGAATATTGGGAAAACTACTAAAATGAATATTATCATGATTAAAGAAACTATTTTTCCAATCTTAGCTCCAAAGTTATTTTTATATTTGTATCCTAAAATAAAAGCTGGTATAAAAAATATAAGTGAATATATTACTGTATAATGTAAGCCTGTGTTGCCATTAGACCAAGGCTTTAATCCTATATAGTTTAATATAACATCTCCATAACACAGATTATCTCCAAAAGAAAAAGAAAATAAAATACCAATAATAGATAGCAATAAGGAAATAGAACCTAATCCTATTTTTTTATTATTTAAGATCAATATTAATACCTCCATGAAATAGTTATTTAATAAGATAATAACACTATTTTCAAATATATTCCATTTATTTCTATATAGAGGTTTTATCTTAGAATCATAAGAAATAACTTAATTCTTTAGGGGGAAAGTAAGATGATTTAAAAGAGAAATATATTATTGTTTTTCGATAAAAATATATTGAAAAAGGTTTCTTTTGATGATAGTATATATCTATGAAGTAGGAGGGATTATATGGAAATGAAAAATGAAAAAAACTTATCTAAGGTATTATCTGTAATTCTAAATATTACTATTATTTTGGGAATAATTCTTTCAGGGTTACTTGTATATGATACTTTTATAAAAAAAGGAATTGAAGAAGTAATAATTAGTAAAGGTATAATAATATCATTATTAGTAATAGGAGTAAGTAGCTTATTTTATGTAGTTTTTATGTTAAAGGGTATAATAAACACACTGGTAAAGGGAGATCCCTTTGTTAGAGATAATGTAGTTGCCTTTAAAAAAATATCTGTAGCTTGTTTGATTATATCATCATGTTACTTAATAAATTTATTTATAAACTCAAATTTTAAGGAGTTTAAGTTTATTTATGTAGATAATATGGGAATACATACCGATATGGAAGTATTTATATTTTTATTTGCAGCGGCATTTATATATATTTTAGCCAAGGTTTTTGATAAAGCTGTATCCTTTAAAGAGGAAAATGATTTAACTATATGATAAGGAGAATAACATGGGAATAGTAGTGAATTTAGATGTTATGATGGCAAAGAGAAAAATTTCTTTAAATGAGTTAGCAGAGAGAGTTGGAATTACAAATGCAAATCTTTCTATATTAAAAAATAATAAGGCTAAGGCAGTTAGATTTTCAACCTTAGAGGCTATTTGCAAAGAACTAAATTGTCAGCCAGGAGATATATTAGAATATGTAGATGAATAATGGAGGTGTAATAATGGTCAACGTTGTATCATTAGTCTTAATGAAGGCAGAAAAGATACTTTTACTAAAGAGAACAAAAAATAGATTACCAATTATCGCTATGAATGATAATGAAACTCCAGAAAAATGTATTGAAAGATGGACTAAAGATAATATAGAAATAGGAACATCAAAATTAATAAAAATTGAAAAAAACTTTAAAATTGACAATTATAATATTAGTTTAATTTTTATAGATACAACTAATACTGAAGTTAACATTTTTAATGAAGAATTAGTATTTGAAGATTGTAAGTATACAAGTAACATTAATAAGGTTGAAGAAGAGTTATTGATAAATGTAGTTAAGAAGTGTAATTTAATAAATTATAGATCTTTAGCTATTGAGTCATTATCAAAAACTTATAATATTAACAATAAACCTTCTTTAAGAAATCCATTTATGGAATTAGAAAAGGGAAGGATGAACAATAAGAAAGCTTTAAATCTTATAGTTTTATCATTACTTGTAGGAGCTTTATTTTCAATATTTGTATTTAACTACTTAGGAGTTTCAGTTCCTATTATTATTGGTTTAATGGTTATTCTATTTATAAATATCGTGGGAATTAGAAACAAAAGCTTTTTAGGATTCTTTTTTGTTGCTGCAAGTATTATTCTTTCATTAACTTATGGCATATTTACCAATGAAGTATTTAGGTTTTTAAATTTAATAGTTATTCCAATAAGCTTATTTTCAGGATTTTTATTATTAACTTATAATAATATACAATTTAAGCTGGTTAATTTTATAGTTGCTTTCTTTGAATTAATTGTTGGTCAGTCTATAGAAAATACTTCAAAGCTTTCAGTTGAGTTAAAAGAGAGATTTGGAAACGTAGATAGAGAAAAGAAAAATGGGTATTCTAAGCATATATTAAAGGGGATATTAATCTCTATACCTTTAGTTATAGTTTTACTGATGTTACTTTCAGGAGCAGATGAGGTATTCAGTTATTATTTATCAAATATTTGGGAATACATTAATATAGAAAATATTTTTGATTTTGTTATTAGAGTTATTATAGCTATGGCAGTAATGTTTTTAGTTTATGGATTAAACTATACATTATCATCTACTAAGGTTAAAAAAGTAAATAATAAAGGTTTTAATAGAACTTTTAATGCAACTACAATAGTTACTATTTTAGTTTCAATAATTTTAATATACTTAGTATTTACTAAGATACAAGTTTCATATCTATATTTAAACAAGGAACTACCGGCAGATGTTACTTTCGCAGATTATGCAAGAAGTGGATTCTTCCAATTAGTATTTTTAGTAGTTCTAGATCTTATTATGATAATATCTATTAAGCTAAAAACTATTGTTAATAGTTCAAGAACAAATAATGTTTTAAATATTGTTTATAGTATAATCACAGTTTTAACTATAAATATGGGAGTAGCTGCAATATATAAGATGAATTTATATATTGGGGAATTTGGATACACAAGACTTAGGATTTTAGTTCAAGCATTTACAGTGTTCTTATGTATATCACTTGTATTTCTTCTATTATTTATATGGAGAGAAAATAATTTATTTAAGCCTATTGCAATAGTGGCTATGGCTATATATTTAGCTTTAAATTATGGTAATATAGATAATTTTATTGCAAAGGAAAATATTAAGCTTATAAATCAAAGAGAAGAAATAGATTTGTGGTATCTTTCAAAGCTATCCTTAGATGCAAGAGATGCTATTGAAGAGGGTAGAAAAAGTGGCTTAGTTAGTATGGAATATTATAATCTATGGCTTAGAAAAATAGTTACAACTGATCATTGGTATGAGTATAACTATTATAATAATGAAATATCAAAATAGGGAGAGTAGTTTGAAATGGAGAGAAGCGGAAAAGTATATAGTGCCATTTCTACAATTTTAATTTAGGAGCTGCTACGGCAGCTCCTATTTTTATATTATATTTAGTTTTAATTTTAGTTGTAATACTCTTAAAACAGCTTCATTTATAACTTCTTCTTTTATGTCGCCATTATTTACAGCTTCAATAACCGTAGGAATTTGAATATTATAATCTGAAGAAATAATTAAATCATTTCCAGCGTTTACTGCAAATATTACAGAATTAACTTCACCTATATATTCTTTTATTGCATCCATTTGTAAGTCATCTGTCATTATTACTCCATCAAATCCTAAATCATTTCTAATAATATCATGAACAGGTTTAGATAAAGAAGCAGGAAGTGTCTCATCTATTGAACTAATAATATTATGAGATACTAAAATACTATCGGCACCTGCATCTATACCAGCTTTAAAGGGAATAAAATCATTATTAATAAAGCTCTCGTAACTTCTGTTATCAACTGACATACCTGAATGAGTATCTAAATTACTTCCATAACCAGGGAAATGTTTTAATGCTGAACCCATATTATTTTTTTGCATAGTTTCCACTACAGTTCTTATATAAGTAGCTGTCTCATCAGCACTTTTTCCAAAGGTTCTTGGATAAATATAATCATTAGGATCAGTTGAAATATCACAAACTGGAGCTAAGTTCATATTAATTCCAATAGAATTTAATAGTTCTGCTTTTTCTTTGGTATCGCTAATAATTAATGGATATCCACCTTCATTATATAGATCCTGTGGTGAGTAAAATGGAACAGCCCTAAATTCAGGATACCAGCTTAATCTATTAACAATTCCGCCTTCTTCATCTATTGCCATAATCATATTGATATTTGAGTTTTCTTGATAGAGTTTAATGGTAGAAGATAAGCTGTCCTTAGTTTCTCCTTGTATATTTGCATCGAATAATATAAAACCACCAACTTTATATTTATTAATGTCATCTAATGCAGTTTCACTATTACATCTAATCAGAAACATTTGTCCAACTTTTTCTTCAAGTGACATATTAAATAATAGCTCTTTTGCTTTTACTAAGTTACTATCTTCAGTTGATGGATTATCTGGTGTATTTGAATTGTCATCTGGGTTATTTGAATTATCATTGTCGATAATTGAGTCAGAATTATCTTCTCCAGTAGGAGGTTCATTTGTTTTTCTAGAATCAGAATATTTATAGCCTATGAAAAAAGAAACTATAAATAATAAAATAATAGAAAAGACTAAAACTAATTTTTTCATAATATGTCTCCAATACTAATAAAATTTAATAAAGAATTACAATAAAATCTTAACTTTACCTTGAATATATAATAAGTAATATTATTTTAAATTAAAGTTAGTTTTAGAACCTTATATTAATAATTATAACTATATTATATGCATATATACATAATTGGACAAATTTTATTACACATCTATAATATCTATATATTAAATTATAAGTCAAAATTAAAGATTTCACCTAATTATGATTGCTTTATATAATAATATTAATTAATACTTTTTAAAAGTGAGGTATATGAGTAGTTTAATTCTTTATATATTAACATTTATCTTTTTTATAATATCATATAAAAAAGATAAGGAAAAAACAAAAAAAGCATTATTAAAAGGATGTAAGTCAATAGAAAATATACTTCCTCAATTTCTAGGAATAATTTTAATTGTAGGATTAACCTTAGCAATATTAAATCCAGAAACAATAGCACGCATAATTGGAAGTAATAGTGGTATTTCAGGAGTATTTTTATCTGCAATTTTAGGAAGTATTGCAATGATGCCTACCTTTGTAGCATTTTCTACAGGTGATATGCTATTAAAAAATGGAGCTGGTATAGCACAAGTCACCGCTCTTATATCAACACTTACCTTAATTGGAATAATTAGTATTCCCTTGGAAATGAAATATATAGGTAAAAGAGCAGCTATCTATAGAAACATATTAGCTTTTGTTTTTTCAATCATAGTAGCATTTTTCGTGGAAATGGTGGTGACAATGATATGATAAAAACTTTAGCAAAAAGATATTCCTTTTTTATTACTTTCCTTATAGTAATGATAATTATAACAGTTTTTAATAAAGACTTAGGAATTAAATCATTTAGTATAGCTTCATCAAGTTTTAGGCAAATGCTTGAAATAGTTCCTCCAATAATGCTAATGCTTGGGCTTATAGATGTATGGATTTCAAGAGAAACTATGATGAAATATATGGGAGATAATTCAGGGATAAAAGGAGTTTCTCTTGCAATGCTGATAGGATCAATAGCAGCTGGACCTATGTATGCAGCTTTTCCTTTTACAAAGGTTCTTCTTAAAAAAGGTGTTAAATTTAGTAATATAATAATATTTATGAATGCTTGGTGTGTAACTAAAATATCTACATTGATGTTTGAGTTTTCTTCATTAGGATATAAATTTACTTTAGCAAGGCTTCTTATTGATATTCCAGGAGTAATTATTATGGGATATTTAGTTCAATTTTTAATGCCAAAGGATGAGTTAGATAGACTTTATAAGGAGAATTTAGACTAAGAAGTAATGTTGTTAAATGAATAATATAAAATTATTTACAAAAACTAAATGTATAGTTATAATGTTTATGACAAAGCATAAATAATAAGCTATGAAAGAGAAAAGTAGATAGATAATCATTTTACAGAGATTTAAGCATAGGTGGAAGCTTAAAATTTGATGCTATTGAATGAAGCTCTGGAGCTATAAACTGAAACTGCATTATTAAATTGCAAGTAAGTTTATGGGATTCTCCCCTTAAAGAGATTGAGTGGATTAATTTTTAATTAATCAATTTAGGTGGTAACGCGGAAATTTAGTCTTTCGTCCTAATATTTATAGGATGAAGGGCTTTTTTATTTATAATTAAAAACAAACGGAAGGAAGATAAATATGAGTTTAGAAAAATTAGCAGAATTAATATTCCCTAATATTGATAAGACACCAGAAGATTATATTGCAAAATATCCAAAAAGAAATTTAAAAGAAGGTGCTGTAGTTACAAGATATGCACCATCACCAACTGGATTCCAACACATCGGTGGAGTTTTTGCCGCATTAATTAATGAAAGATTAGCAAGCCAAACAGGTGGAGTATTCTATTTAAGAATAGAAGATACTGACCAAAAAAGAGAAGTTGCAGGTGCTATAGAAGATACTATTCAAACTATGCATAACTTCGGTATGGATTTTAACGAAGGTATGACTGGAGATAATACTTCAAAAGGAGAATATGGTCCATATAGACAAAGTGAAAGAGCTGATATATACAGAGCTTTTGCTAAAGATTTAATTAAGAAGGGATTAGCTTACCCAGCTTTTGATACACCAGAAGAGTTAGCAGAACTTAGAGAAAGACAAACAGCTGAAAAAATAACTCCAGGATACTATGGAGAATATGCTAAGGATAGAAATTTAACTGCTGAAGAAGCTATGGAAAAAATAAATAATGGAGAAGCTTACATAATTAGATTTAAGTCACCAGGAAATATAGAAAATAGAGTAGAATTCCAAGACTTAATTAAGGGTGATATAAGCTTCCCTGAAAATAATCAAGATATAGTTATAATTAAGGGTGATGGACTTCCAACTTATCACTTTGCACACGTTGTAGATGACTCTTTAATGAGAACTACTCATGTTATAAGAGGAGAAGAATGGTTATCTTCATTACCAATACACGTTCAATTATTTGATGTATTAGGTTTAGAAAGACCAAACTATGCTCATATTCCAACAATAATGAAGAATGATAATGGTTCTAAGAGAAAATTATCTAAGAGAAAAGATGCAGAAGCTGCAGTTTCATACTACAAAGAAGTTGGATACCCTGTTCAATCAGTTGTTGAATACTTATTAAACATAGTAAATTCTACTTTTGAAGAGTGGAGAGCAGAAAATCCTACAGTAGATTATCATGAATTTGAAGTAGCTTTAGATAAGATGAGTAAATCAGGTGCATTATTTGATATAGTTAAATTAAATGATGTAAGTAAAGAAGTTATCTGTAAGATGAAAGCTGATAAGGTTTATGAATTATATACTGAATGGGCTAAGGATTTCGATAAAGAAATGTATGACTTAGTAACTGCAAATGAAGAAATGTCTAAGGAAATCTTTAATATAGATAAAGAAGGTCCAAAGCCAAGAAAAGACTTTGCTAAATGGGATGAAGTAAGAGGAAAAGTAGATTATTTCTATGATGAATTATTCAATAAGGAAACAGCAGAAAATGTTGAACTTCCAAAGACTTTAAGCTTAGAAAATGCAAAAGAAGTAATAAAAGTATATAAAGATAAATTTAATTTTAATTCAGGAAGTCAAGAAGCTTGGTTTGAAGAGTTAAAAGTTATTGGAGCAGAGCTTGGATACTGTGCTAACAGAAAAGAATACAAAGCAAATCCAGATGCATTTAAGGGAATGATTTCTGATGTTGCTGGAGCTGTAAGAGCAGCTTTATCTCATAGAAGCAACACTCCTGATCTTTATACTATTATGCAAATATTAGGTGAAGACAAAGTAAGATCTAGATTTGAAGCATTTTTAAATATATAAGATAAGGGTCGTTGCACAATGCACAATGCATAATTGATAATGCATAATTAATGTAAAAACTACTGAAAGTAGTTTTGAAAATTAAGGGGCTATCACATTAGCAGATAAAAAATCTGTTAAAGATAAGATAGCTCCTTTATTTTTTATTAAAAAGGAGCTATGCACTAATTATTAGCGTGACAGTAACTTATTTATTAATTTAAGCAATTAATAAAATAGTTAGTTGAAAGTTGGATATAATTATAGAGTACGGAAAATAAAAATTTTTATTTAATAGTTGAAATCATTTTAGATTATTATGTAAAATAAATATATCATAATGAAAAGGAGTTCAGTTTATGGAAAATTATAATGCTGTATTAGAATGTTTTGAAAAGAATGATGAGGCAATGAATGCCACTGCAGTTGCAGAAAAAACAGGCATAGACAAAAAAGAAGTATCTAAGGTAATGGATAAACTTAAAAAGGAAGAAAAGATTTATTCACCAAAAAGATGCTACTGGCAAATAAAGAGATAAGTAATAGGTAAGAAGTAAGAAGTAAGAAGTAAGAGGGAATAAGTAAGAGCTTAGATTGAAATTTCACTTGGGGTGAAATTTCTTTTTTTAGATTTAATTTCAAAATAAAATTTATATTGGTGATTAAAAAATAAATAAAGTACTTTTTAATCACCAACATATTAAATTACTGAGTATTCTTTTTAGATGAAGTTCCTATTATTAAAGTGGGTACTATAGCGATAACTGAAGTAATGATAATATTATCCCAAAAAGTTCTTATATAGTATTCATTAAGTTTTTGCATTATAGTAACATTCTCAACCCAATGAATTGCTACACCAATATTAGATTTTAAATAACCTACAATTGGATATAGTATTATTAATGAAATAATAAAAGTGATAATTCTCTTTTTATTTATGAGCATAATTATTTCCTCCATTAATTACTATAAATTAAATACTTACATTTTAATTTACCTTCGATTCAAGATTATTGATAAAAAAATATAATTTTCAATTAGTAAGATTTACATTTATTAAAGGATAATCTTTTCTGTTATTAACATTTTAAATTACCTCCTTAGTTTCAC
>NZ_JASCQJ010000064.1:0-14048 GCF_033043255.1 Clostridium lamae
CATATTTACTATTAGCATATATTATATTTAAAAAAATTTCTTTAAGTAACTTCATAAAAGAAGAAAACAGAAAGAATTTTAATATTAATTATATTAGAGAAGAGTTAAATAAATATAATTTTAAACTTATATCAGAACAAGAATCAGATACATTAAGTAAACCTAGTATATATGAAGATTATTTTTCGCATAATGAGGAAGTTTATTCATATTTATTTTTGGGAAAAAGGTAGGGTTAACCCTATCTTTTTTATTATTTTATAGAAAAAAATGAAAAATTAATACTTGATGTGGTGTAAAGAAAGGATTGTAGAATTATCTTGAGGTGATAAGAATGAGATTTATAAAAAATAAAGAAGATAAGAATATTATATTATTTTATTTAGCAAATTTAATATCAATATTTGGAACTACTATGTACACTTTTGCAATAAGCTTATATACATTGAAAATAACTGGATCAAGCATTAGTTTTTCTACGACCTTGATTTTAAGTATACTTCCTATAATTATATTAAATCCTTTTGTAGGAGTAATAGCAGATAAGTTTAACAAAAAAAAGCTAGTAATTACAGCTAATCTTTTAAATGCAATATTTTTATTTATAGTGTACCTAGTAAGTAATTGGAAGGGGTTAAGTATAGGAATTATATATTTAAGTACTTTTACTATTACTAGTATAAATATTATATTTGATGTTAGCATAGATTCAGCAATACCAAATATGGTTTCAAAAGAAAAATTAGTTAATATTAATGCAGGAAATCGAATAATAGATTCAATATCCTCTATATTAGGACCAGTAATAGGGGGAATAGCATTTGCTATGCTAAATATAGAATTTTTTATATTAATAAACTCTATTTCATTTTTAATTTCAGCTATTATAGATACTTTAATTGATTTTAAATATAATATTAATAGTGAATTAGAAGAAAATCAGTCTAAAAATATTACTATAGAAAAATTAAATTACTTTAGAGAAATAGTAGAAGGCTTTAAATATTTAATAAGTAAAAAGAATATTATAGAAATTCTAACTATATTTATAATAATTAACTTTTTTATATCTTTGTCTGTTACAATTCCAATTCCTATTATACTAAATAATATATTGAAGTTACCCTCAAAAAGTTATGGAATAATCCAAGGGGCAGTTCCAATAGGGATGATATTAGGTGCGTTTATGGTAAAAAAAATTATGACTAAGCACAAATTAAATATTATTTTTTCTACAATAGGTATAGCTATGGCTATAAATATAATATTGGTGGCTATTCCATTATTATTTAAAGATATAAACAATATAAATATATACGTTGCTTATTATTTATTTATAATGCTTTTTATGGGAGTATGTATATCCTTAGTTGATATTCCATTTTCATATAATATGCAAGCAAATATAGATGAAGAATACAGAGCTAGAGCTTTAAGTTTAACCATTAGCATAGTGAAAGTAGTTGTACCTATATCATATTTAATATCAGGACTTTTACTTCAAAGTATAGAAGCATATATAGTAGTTTTATTTGGAGGAATTTCAGTATTAATAGTAAGTATCATATTTAATAAATATGTATTAAAACAAAATAAAGTAAATGCTTAAGACATTTACTTTATTGATAGGGTGTGGTAAAACAAATTGAAATATTACCACATCTTTTTTATTTATTATTTAAAAGATAAAACCCAACTTAACATTGAAACAATAGAATCATCTTTAGGAATATTAACATCTCCAACATTTCCATGAGACATATCATTTGGGATTCCATGACAGTCTGATCCACAAGAAATATATAAATTCTTTTCTTTAGCTAACTTTAATAGATTATTAGTATCAGACTCAGTATTTCGATAGTAGATAGCTTCAATACCATCAAAGCCAAGGTTTATTAACTCTTCTATAGGAGTTTTCTTTACTAATATAGGATGAGCTAAGAAAACTAAAGCATTAAATTCCTTTAAAAGTTTTATACCATCTATTGTTGATAATTTAGTAGAAGGTACATAAGCAGGACAATTGTTCCCTATAAAGTTTTTAAATATATATTCATGATCATAATTATATCCAGCATCTATAATAGCTTTTGCTATATGTGGTCTTGCGATTGTATCTTTTCCATTAGATAGAACCTTGTTAATATCTAATTCTATATTGTGAAGCTTTTTTAAATTTTCAACTATCTTATAAGCTCTAGAAATTCTTTTTTCTTTTAATTCATCTAAAACATTATTTAACTTAGGATTATTATAATTTTTTTTATTAAAAAAGCCTAGAACATGAATTGACTCTCCATTGTATTCAGTAGATAATTCAATACCAGGAATAAAATTAATATTAAGTTTTTCAGATGCCTCAATAGCCTCATTTATTCCTGTTAAAGTATCATGATCTGTCAAAGAAATATAGTTAAGATTTCTTTTCTTAGCCATTTCAATTATTTCACTAGGCTTAAATCTTCCGTCAGAACAAATTGAATGAGTATGCAAATCACACTTAAACATACTATCTCCTTTCAAATTAATAAAATATTATGATATAATCTATACATTAAATTTAGTTTAACACATAAATATCATTTTTAACACAAAATCTGGAGGACAAAAATGCTTTTAATGATAGACAATTATGATTCGTTTGTGTTTAATTTAGTTAGATATATTGAAGAGTTAGGTGAAGAAGTAATAATATACAGAAATGATAAAATATCCATTGAAGAAATTAAAGAGTTGAAAATTGATGGTATAATAATTTCCCCAGGACCTAAATCTCCAAAGGAAGCGGGAATATCATTAGATATTTTACATAATTTTAAAGGTATAAAACCAATACTTGGAATCTGTCTAGGACATCAATGTATAGGACATTATTTTAATAGTAAAGTTGCTAAAGGTAAAGAGCCTGTTCATGGAAAAATAAGTTACATAAATCATAAGGAAGTAGATTTATTTGAAGGAATTAAGAATCCTTTAAGAGTAACTAGATACCATTCTCTTATTATTGATAATGAAAATCTTAATGAAGATATAGAAGTTACTAGTTATACTGAAGATAATATTATTATGGGAATAAGACATAAAAAGTATCCGATTTTTGGATTACAATTTCATCCAGAAGCTGAAATGACAGAAGATGGCCATAAATTATTAGAAAACTTTATTAAGATAACTAAAAAATTTAAGGAGGATATAGATGATTAAAGTAAAAGAAATACAAATAAATTTTAATCCTCTTGAAGTATATAATGTATTTAAGAATGAAAGAGATACTATACTATTAGATTCATCAAAGGAAGATAAGAATTTATCTAAATTTTCTTTTATTGGACTAAATCCTTTTATGACTTTTGAAGCTAAAGGTAATACTTGCTTTATTGATAATGTAGAAGTTTCAGGAGAACCCTTTGATGTTTTAGAAAAACTTATTGAAAAATATAAGATTTCAGAAGATATTTATAGTAATATTCCATTATTATGTGGGGCCATAGGTTATATATCCTATGATATTTGCAGAATATTAGAGGAGCTACCTAATAATAGTGTTGAAGACTTTAAAATAAGTGATATGAAATTTATTTTTTATAATAATATTATTATTTTTGATTTACATAACAATAAGCAATATATAACTTCTTTAAATGATAATGACAAAGAAATAGATTTAATTTTAGATAAAATAAAAGAAACTATAAAAATAGAAGAGCAGCAAGTACAGGATAGAAATAAGAAATTTATTTCTAATTTTAATAAAGAAGATTATAAATTAGCTATAACAAAATTAAAAGACTATATAATAAGTGGAGATGTTTATATAGCAAATATGACTCAAAGATTTTATACAGAAAGTACTGAAGATTCTTTTGAGATATATAAGAAGCTTAGAAGTATAAATAAAGCACCTTTTTCGGCTTTTATGAATTATAAAGATTTTCAAATAATAAGTTCTTCGCCAGAAAGATTTCTTGAAGTTAATAATAAGAAGGTTATTACAAGACCTATTAAAGGGACAAGACCAAGAGGAAAAACAAAGGAAGAAGATTATAAAAATAGTTTAGAACTTTTAAATAGTGAAAAAGATAAAGCAGAATTGTTAATGGTAGTTGATTTAGAAAGAAATGATTTAAGCAAGGTATGTAAACCTCATTCTGTAAAAGTTACAGAACTTTTCAAACTTGAAACTTATGCTACAGTATTTCATTTAGTTTCAACAGTTGAAGGGGAGTTAAAAGATGAAGTGTCTGCTATAAAGTGCATCAAAGAATGTTTTCCAGGAGGTTCTATTACAGGAACGCCTAAAATAAGGGCAATGGAAATAATAGAAGAGTTAGAAGGATTAAAAAGAAATATATATACAGGATCTATTGGATACTTTGATTTTAGAGGAAATGCAGATTTTAATATTGCAATTAGAACAATAGTGAAAAAAGATAATAAGGCTTATTTTGGGGTAGGTGGAGGAATTACCTATGATTCTAATGAAGAAGATGAGTATAATGAAACTTTAGATAAAGCTAAGGCATTAATGAGGGTATTATAATGAGAAATATAATTTTTAATGAAAATAAATTAGAGCTAGATAATGGGTATTTTTTTGGAAGAGGTGTATTTGAGACTATATTAATTAAGAATAAGCCTGTCTTTTTGAAAGAACATATTGAAAGACTAAATAAGGGGATTAAGGCTTTAGAATTAGGTGAAGAGATATTAATAGATGATATACTTAGGATTATAGATAAATATGAAATAAAGTATTGTGTACTTAAAATAGCTGTTTCAGAAAAAAATATTGTATTAGAAATACGTGAAAATAAGTACAAAGCAGAAGATTATTTAAACGGCTTTTCATTAAAGATTTCTAAAATAAATAGAAATTCTAAGTCTAAATTAACTTATATAAAATCACTTAATTATCTAGAAAATATTCTTGAAAGAGAAGAAGCTTTAAAAAATGGATATGATGAAGTACTATTTTTAAATGAATATGGTTTTGTAGCTGAAGGAAGTATTTCAAATATATTTGTTGTAAAGGAAGATAAAATATTTACACCAAATGTTGAATGTGGACTGCTTCCAGGAGTAGTTAGAAGATTTATTATAGATGAATTTCAAGTTGTTGAGAAAGAAATTACATTAGAAGAATTATATAATGCAGACGAGGTATTTATCACAAATAGTTTATTAGGTATAATGGGAATAAGTCAATTAGAAGAAAAGATTTTTAAAGACAATAGAATAACCACTAGAATAAGAGACAAATATGAAGTAAGAATTGGAGATTAGGAGGAATATTTATGATAGATAAGGAAAAGATTCAAGAAGGTGTAAGGCTTATAATTGAAGGAATAGGGGAAGATCCTTTTAGAGAAGGATTATTAGAAACTCCTGATAGAATTGCGAGAATGTATGAAGAGATATTTTCAGGAATAGGTAATACGGCTGAAGACGATCTATCTAAAACTTTTACTGTTGAAGGAAATGATTTAATCTTAGAAAAAGATATTACTTTTTATTCTATGTGTGAACATCATTTTGTACCTTTCTATGGGAAAGTTCATATAGCATATGTACCAAATGGAAAAGTGGCAGGGCTATCAAAGCTAGCTAGATGTGTTGAAGTGTACTCAAAAAAACCACAACTTCAAGAGAGACTTACGGCTGAAATAGCGGATGCATTAATGAAATATTTAGATGCAAAGGGTGCCATGGTAATTATTGAGGGGGAGCATATGTGTATGACTATGAGAGGTGTTAAGAAACCAGGGGCAAAAACTGCTACTACAACTTATAGAGGATGTTTCTTAGAAGATTATAATTTAAGAAGAGAAGTTATGAGTTTAATTAAATAATTTAGAATATAGAAGGTGAAAGCTTGGATAATGTTAATATTATTTTAAATCATCCTAAATATAAAATGTTACTAGAAGAACTTAATAATATTGAAAAAGAACGAAAGTTTTGTAATCATACCCTAGAACATTTCTTAGATGTGGCTAGGATAGCATATATTATTGTTTTAGAAAAAAAATTATGTTATAGTAAGGAGGTAATCTATTCCATTGCTTTACTACACGACATAGGTAGAGTGGCAGAGTACAATAATGGTGTAGATCACCATGAAGCTAGTGCTATAATTGCAGAAGAATTATTGCAATATACGTCTTTTACGAAAGAAGAAAAGACTTTAATAATAAAGTCTATAAAAGAACACAGAAGAGAAAGTGAAGATGAATTATCTAAAATAATATACAAAAGCGATAAACTTTCAAGAAATTGCTTTAATTGCATGGCATATAAGGAGTGCTATTGGAAGGAAGATAAAAAAAATAATAACATAAAGATATAGCAAAAGGGAGAGAAATATGAAGATCGGGGACAGAATTATTAACTTAGAAGAAAGAACATATGTAATGGGTATATTGAATGTAACACCAGATTCTTTTTCAGATGGGGGAAATTATAATACTATTGAATCTGCAGTTAAAAGAGCAAAAGAAATGGTTGAAGATGGTGCTGATATTATAGATATAGGCGGTGAATCTACAAGACCAGGCGCAAGTTATGTATCAGAGGAAGAGGAGATACAAAGAGTCATTCCAATTATAAAAGCTATAAAAAAAGAATTGGATGTATTAATTTCAATAGATACATATAAAAGCAAAACAGCGGAAGAAGCGATTAAGGCTGGTGCTGATATTATAAATGACGTTTGGGGATTTAAAAAGGATAGTAATATGGCCAAAGTTGCAGCAAAGTATAATGTGCCTTGTATATTAATGCATAATAGAGAAGATAAGCCATATTCAGATTTTATGAATAATATTTTAATGGAATTAATAGATAGTGTAAATATTGCATTAGATGCAGGTGTTAAAAGAGAAAATATCATATTAGATCCAGGCATAGGTTTTGCAAAAACTTATGAGCAAAACTTAGAAGTTATGAACAATCTTGAAAAAATAGTTAATATAGGATTTCCAGTATTATTAGGAGCATCAAGAAAATCAATGATTGGACTAACTTTAGACCTTCCTGTAGATAGTAGATTAGAAGGGACTATTGCAACGACCGTAATGGGAGTAATGAAGGGTTGCCAAATAGTAAGAGTACATGATGTTTTAGAAAATAAAAGAGCTTGCACTATGACAGATAAAATAATTAAAATGTAAGTAGAGGATATACTATGGATAAATTATACTTAAAAGATATAGAGATTTTTGCTAATCATGGAGTTTTTAAAGAAGAAAAATCTCTAGGTCAAAAGTTTATACTTTCCTTAGAATTAGATCTTGATTTAAGTTATGCTGCTAGGACTTGTGATCTAAGTAAATCAGTTCATTACGGTGAATTATGTCATAACATAGAAAAAGAGTTTCAAAAAGAATCCTATGATTTAATTGAGACAGCAGCAGAAAAAATTGCTGAGTATGTTTTAAAAAATTATAATTTAGTTCATGGAGTTAAGGTTCTACTAAAGAAGCCATGGGCTCCTATCGCAAGACATTTAGATACTGCAGCAATAGAAATTTATAGAAAGTGGCATAAAGCTTATATTTCTATAGGAAGTAACATTGGAGATAAAGAAGAAAATATAAAAACTTCTATAGATAAGCTTAAGGAATGTAATGAAATTGAAGTAACAAAAGTTGCAAGTATAATTGAAACAGAACCTTGGGGATATGAAGAACAAGATAGTTTTAAAAATACAGCAATAGAAATAAAAACATTTCTAAATCCAAGAGAACTTATGACAGTGTTGTTAACAATAGAAAAAGATATGAGAAGAGAGAGAATAATAAAATGGGGTCCAAGAATAATAGATTTAGATATTATTTTCTTTGATGATTATGCTACATCTGATGAATATGTAACTATACCTCATCCAAGAATGGAAGATAGAGAATTTGTTTTAGCTCCATTAAATGAAATAGCACCGAATTTCATACATCCATTAAACAAAAAAAGAGTTTTCAGGATGTTAGAAGAGATAAGAAATAAATAAGATATAATAAATAGGATGTTGAAAATAATTTTAATATTTATCAGCATCCTATTTTTATTTAGAATCATATAAAATGTTCACCGTATTAATGGCTTCCATAACTCCGAAGAATATATCTTCCATAATTTCGAATGAATATAGATTTCATAATTCAGAATGAATATAGATTTCATAATTCCGAATGAAATGAGGAATTATCACCTTTAGTTAGAAGGAGATAAATAGTATATTACGGCGACTTGGAGCGCATGCGACGGAGCAAGGAATATACTATTTATCTCCTATCCCTCAAAGCCACTAGAAACCTTTTTAATATATTCACAATACTTATAAAGATTATAGTAATCAGGAACATCTTCCATAGAAATTGTATCTTGAGGATAAACACCATCCCAAGGATGAATTGAAATTAAATTATCATTATAGGCATTTATTATATATTTATCATTTGAAAATTCTACTATAATTTTATACTCTGGAGTTAAATCAGAATCAATATTTATATCATAACTTTCATTCTTTAAGGTATCTATGAACTCAGGAATAATACTGTGTTCTTCTTTATTTACATCATAATATTTATATATATTTAAATCGAATATCTTAATTGTATAATCTTCATTTTTATTTATTCTATCTTTTATTTCGTTTGTATAATAATTAGCTATAGGTTTTTCCTTAGGTCTTATGTATTGAGATTCATTAATATTACAACTTGTAAGTATAGAAGTAATTGTAAGGACTAGAATAATGCTAATAAACTTTTTCATAGCAACCTCCTTTGGGATTAAGTTCTATATTAACATATTCTTTTAAGAGTGACTTTAGAACATTTTATAATAAAGAGAATAAAATGAAATAACAATAAGGTAGTTTTGGGAGGGAAATTGAAGTACGGAATAGATATAAATAGCGAAAAAATTTCAAGTTTTATTACTGATAAGTTAAAATCTAAAGGGAACTTTATAGTAAATTTTAACGAAAAAAACAGTATCAGTACTGGAAGAACTTTATTAAAAAAAGTATTGATTGCTTATATTACTAAAATTGATTTCTATTTTGCTATTGATTTTAAGGAAAATATAGTTGCTAGTGAAATTTTTTATAGCGAGTGTGATTGTTCCATATTGATAGGAAGAAAACTACTAAATATTTTTGATGATATACTTCAAGAGGTTATATGTGAAAAAGGTGAACATCTGTATTTAATTAAAAATATAGATGCTCCAGTTGTATATATAAGAATTCCGTTAGAAGAAAAAGAGAAGCTAGAGGAATTCGTAATAAATAAAATAATTACTTTATTAGAAAGTATAAAAATATAATACACAAACCTATTAAATATAATTAAATATAAATATTTAATTATATTTAATAGGTTTGTAATAAAATTCAGTGCTTCATAGTAAAAATAAATGATAATAATAAAATGGAGAATAAGATGAACATAATAGCAACTGTAGGGCCAAAAACTATTGATAAGTGGATTATTAAGGAACTTATAGAAAGTGGAGTAGATATATTGAGATTAAATTGTGCACATTTTAGTAAAGAAGAATTTGAATTAGTAATAAAATACTCTAAAAGTATAAAAAGTGATATACATATACTTGTTGATCTATCAGGGAAAAAAGTTAGAATATCTAATGATTTAAAATATATCTACAAAATATATAATAATCAAGAAGTATTTTTTTGTGGCGAAGACTATTATAATAGTCTAGATATTAATGAGATTTCAAAAAAAAAATATATACCATTAAATATAACTACTGAGAAGATTAAGAGGAGTAATGTTGAAGCTATATCAATTAAGGACAATACTATGAAGTTTGAAGTTTTAGATGTAAGTGATGGAATAGTAAAGACAAAGGTGATGAAGGGGGGAATAATAAGAGCTGGGAAAGGATGCAATATTACTAATATATATGATGAAGAAAATATCATTAGTAAAAAAGATAAGGAAAATATTATCTGGGCACTTGATAATAATTTGGATATTATTTGTCAATCATTTGTTGAGTCAAAGAGAGATATAGATGAAATAAAAAGATATATATATGAAAGTACAGAAGAAAAGAATTATGATATTTGGGCTAAGATAGAAACTCCCATGGGGATAAATAATATCGATTATATTTTAAAGAGTGTAGATACTGTTGTAATTGGCAGAGGAGATTTAGTTCCAGAAGCGGGGCTATTAGATGCTATTAAGATGCAAGAAAAGGTTATTAAGGTAGTTAAGAGAAAGAATAAAAGGGTTATTATAGGAACACATTTATTAAATAGTATGAAGAATGGGAATCCAGCAACATTACCTGAAGTTGAAAGTATCTATAAGTTTATTAATGATGGCGTAGATGGATTTTTATTAGCAGGAGAAACATCTATTGGAAAAGCTCCAATACAAACTGTTAAATTTTTAAAATCTACCATTGATTATTATAAGAAAGACATAAAAAAATATGAAT
The DNA here is from genome assembly GCF_033043255.1 of Clostridium lamae. NCBI lineage: Bacteria > Bacillati > Bacillota > Clostridia > Eubacteriales > Clostridiaceae > Clostridium > Clostridium lamae. The sequence continues at coordinate 10,477 of NZ_JASCQJ010000064.1, forward strand.
AAAGGGAAAGTTATACTATCAATGCTTTGGATAATTCTTGGAGCAGTAATTTTATTATTAATTTTTTATGTGTATAAATTATTTATTAGGTTTTAGGCATTTAAAAATTATTTATGTTTTGTAACAGTATTGTCACAAAGTAAGAGTATTATATAAATATAGTTGTTAGTGCTTAACGATTAGTTATTTATCCCCTTAATGAAAAAATGATATCTTGGCAAAGATATCATTTTTTTTGTTTATATCATCTTTTGCAAAAGCTTTCGCAATTTGTTTCACTATATAAATTAGCTCCGTGTCCTGAAACATATATAGAATCAAGTGAACATAATTGGTTATCATTATATTTGCAACTTTCAACATTACAAACTAAACAATCACAAGGATTACCTTTATCAAATGTGTTATTTGTTAAAGAACCATATGTTTCACTATCTAAGAAAGAACCGCAACTAGTATCTGAATCTTTAGTTGAGTTTTTCCCAACAACATTTATTCTATTAGAGTAGCAAACCATATCTTTATTATGAGAACAATTTACTGCATTACAATTTATTAATTGCATTATATCACTCCTTTATTGAAAATATCTATTTAATAAGCCTTTAAATGCACATCCATGTCTAGCTTCATCTTTACACATTTCGTGTACTGTATCATGAATTGCGTCTAAATTAAGTTTCTTGGCTAAGTCTGCTAATTTCTTTTTGCCATTACATGCACCATATTCTGCTTCTACTCTTGCTTGTAGATTAGCTTTAGTGTCTGGGACAACAACCTCACCTAATATTTCAGCAAATTTGCTAGCATGCTCAGCTTCTTCAAATGCGATTCGCTTGTAGGCTTCAGCAACCTCAGGGTACCCCTCACGATCAGCTTGCCTTGACATTGCTAGATACATTCCTACTTCAGTACATTCAGCACTAAAGTTAGATCTTAAGGATTCTAAAACTTCAGAATCAAGATTATTTATTGTTCCGATTCTATGCTCATCAGCCCAATTCATTTCATTGTCAATTTCTTTGAATTTATCTGCACCAACTTTACATACAGGACAGATTTCAGGTGGTGTATCACCATTATGGATATATCCACAAATAGTACATACAAACTTTTTCATCAATACTCCTCCTTTTGTAAATTTTACTAAAGTATAAAAGACATTAGTAGTATTTACTAAATCGAATAAAAAATACATAAAAAAAGCTTACAAAATATATTAGATTATATATTTTGTAAGCTTTCATAAAATATAACTTAAAAAAGTTCATATATATCAGATAACTCACTCAGAATTTTTTCATCATCAACAAAATATCTAAAGTTAGTATCTGTGAGAATGCCTTTTTCAGAAATAGCAGGTAAATTAACTAGAAATTCACTGCCATCTGTGTACTTGCGATTAATCTTAATTGTACCTCCGTGCAGTTCAATTAATTCTTTAGTAAGTGCAAGACCTACGCCACTTCCTTCAGTATTTCTAGAAAAAGAATTATCTACTTTATAAAATCTATTGAAAACCAAATCTTTTAAGTTGTCTGGTATTCCAATACCAGTATCTTTTATTGAGATAGTAACATTGTTATCAGAAGATATTATTGAAACTAATATACTTCCATTTACATTATTAAATTTAATGGCATTAGATAATAAATTTAGAATTATTCTTTCAAATGCATATGTATCTATCTTTAAATATAGTTTTTCTACATTAGTATCAAAAGTAATACTAAGATTTTTAAACTTAGTATAAGGTATAAGTGAAAGAGTTAAATCTTCAATAAATGGAATAATGTCTACTAAAATTAAGTCTAGCTTAGCAGTTCCTGAATCTATTTTAGTAATATCAATTAAGTTATTAATTAGTCGCAACATACGCAAACAATTTTGCTTAACACTTTTTTCATATTTATTAAAATATTCTTTTAGTGAATACAGATCTCTATCTTTTAAAGCTCCCATTAGTTGAACAGAAGAATATATTATATTAACTGGAGTTTTAAGTTCGTGGCTCAGATTAGAGAAAAAATTATTATTAACTGAGTTTAGAACAATTTTATTATTGAATTCATCAAAAAGCTTAATATATAAATCATTTTCATTTAAATTGTTATAATTATTTATTGCATTAACAGAAGTTTTATAATATTTAAGAGCATCTTTATAATTAGAAAGTTTTTCATAATCATTAGATATTAATTTATATAAATTGATAGTTGATTCATTATGAATCTTGTTAGACAATAATAAAGCCTTTTTATGATGTAATAAGGCTTTTTCGTAATTCTTCAATGCAAAATATAAGTTACCATAAGCTATTTCTAACCAAAATTCAAAGTCTTTAGAATTAAATTTAGCAAGATTACTTTTATATACATAGTTAGCATTATCTAAATAATAAAATAAATCTGTTAGAACAATGTTATAAGTACTCTCATGCTCAATTATTTTATAATGTACATTTATCAGATTATATCTAGCAAGATAAATATCAAAATGATAGGAATCTATATTGTATAATTCATTTTTGTATAAAGTTAAGAATTTCTTTGTATCATCAAATATATCATCAATTTTATAAATGTATTCTAAAATATTAGAGTAGATAAAGAGCTTAAATATGCTAGGTAATATATCATTATGACTCTTTAGTATTAATTTTAACATATTTATTCCTTCATGTATTTTTCCCATTGCTAAATAAGTACATCCTATATTATATTTTACCAATATATCTACATTAAGTTCATCATTTACTTCAGCACTAGATAGTGCTTTGTTAAATAAATCAATAGCAATGTTATGTAAGTTTAAATACTTATAATAAATAGTACCAATTAATATTAGTGCTTGGGAAGAGTAATATCCCTCATATTCTGTTAAAATTTTAAAAGCATTATTAATATTACTATATAGTAATTCATCTATATTATAAATTTCAAGCTTAATTAGTGCTGTATTTAAATATAGGTACAACAATAACTCCTTAAAATCATTATTTTCTAAGTAATTAATAGCAAGATTATAATAATTAATATGTTTATCTATATTCTCTATTTTTAAATATGATATAGATAATATAGTGTATAGATAACTAGTTAAAGAAGGAGTATATTTCAAATCTTCACTTTCAGCTAAATTATTAAAAAGTTTAATAGCAGAAAAGTAGTCATTTAATTTAAATTTACATAGACCTATTGTAAATTTAACATATAAAAAATCTTCAATATTTAAATTCTCTTCGACCAATTTGTTCTGCATTGTTACCATAGTATTTGAAATATAAGAGTCAGTAACAAAGATTTCTGGTGAGAAAAATATATAATTTATTGTCTTTATATAAAATTCATTACAATCTAATAGCTCTTTATTCATAGTCTGCAAGTAAATCACCCCCCCCATTGAAGAATTTAAATATGATAACATATTACCATATATAGTATAAATTGTATAATGTTATTGCATTAATTTTAAATTAAAAATATTTTTCATTTAATTTATCCTTTATAATTATAACACTGTAATAACTTAAAAAGAATTTGAAGGTTAATTAATTTTCATCTAAATGGAAT
>NZ_JASCQJ010000065.1:0-12266 GCF_033043255.1 Clostridium lamae
TTGCTGGTTTACTTTATACTTAACTTATATTCTGTTCAATTTTCAAAGACCATTTTCTTCGTCGCCCTCAAGCGACTTCCTTATCTTATCACTTAACATTTTCCTTGTCAACAATTTTTTTATTGAATTTTTCATTCAATTTTGTTGTCGTGAAAACTTGTTTCGTAAGGAACGATTTACATATTATCACCTTTTAATTTTTATTATTTCTATAAAAACATATTTTATTCATAATTATATTAAAATTACTCTATATTTCTTTATTTTTATTTAAATTTCTTATATAGATATTCTAGGTAACGTTTTTGCCTAAATTAGATAAATATACTATTATTAAATAGAATATTTATGAAGACACTAGAGATATAAAATAATTAAAGAGGTGATTTTTTTGAAAAAAATATTAGATAATGACTGGCAAGATTTATTAGACGAAGAATTTCAGAAAGAATACTATCAAAATCTCAGAAAATTTTTAATATCTGAATATAACAATAGAACTATTTATCCAAATATGAATAATATTTTTAATGCTCTTAAGCTTACGCCATATAAAGATGTAAAAGTAGTTATTCTTGGTCAAGATCCTTATCATGGTCCTAATCAAGCCCACGGATTAGCTTTTTCTGTAAATAAAGGTGTTAAAGTTCCTCCTTCATTAATTAATATTTATAAGGAACTTCATGACGATCTAGGCTGTTATATCCCAAACAATGGCTACTTAGAAAGTTGGGCTAAACAAGGAGTCTTACTTCTGAATACAGTGCTCACTGTTAGAGCGCATGAAGCAAATTCTCATAGAAATATGGGCTGGGAGCGATTTACTGATAAAATAATCTCTTTACTTAATGATAAAAATGATCCAATTGTATTTATCCTTTGGGGTAACCCTTCTATATCGAAAGGGAAACTTATAACAAATAGACACCACTATATAATAACATCTCCTCATCCGAGTCCACTTTCTGCTTTTAGAGGATTCTTTGGTAGTCACCCATTCTCTAAAACAAATGACTTTTTAAAATCTGTTAATAAAACTCCAATTAATTGGCAAATAGAAAATGTTTAGTTGATAAAATTAAAAGGCACTTTAAAGGCGCCTTTTTATTTATGTTTAATTTTTTTATATACCGAACATCCAAGTGAAAAAGTCATTCCAATAAAGGTGCATGTAGAAAATGCTAATATGGTATCATTAATAATAAAACCAATAAGTATTCCTATTCCTGCTCCCACAATTATTCCCTTTGCTAAATAATCATAATCTTCTTCTAATAAAGTTAACTTTTCCAACAATAACACCTCTCTTATAAATAGAACTTATTTATATTGTAATTCATACTTCTTAATTAATTCTTAACTAAATCTTAAAGTATAATTAGATTTTTTACTTATATAACATTATTGTATACTTTAATATATATTTATTAATTCAAAAAGACTTTTAAATACTTGTAAATAGACTTTTGAAACCTTTACGCCTATTTATATATAACAAAAAAGCTAACTAAATTAATAGTTAGCTTTACCTGGTGGCTCGACCAGGAATCGAACCAGGGACACGAGGATTTTCAGTCCTCTGCTCTACCGACTGAGCTATCGAGCCTCAACGATATTTATTCTATTAAATTTTTAACAATATGTCAACAGTTTATTCTATATTTATAAAAATTTAGTTATTTTTATTATTATTGAAAAATATAATATACTAATAGTATTATTCGGAGTGTATTATGCGATATATAATTTTTATTTTACTCATTTTAGGCATAGCCTTTATTTACTTCTACTATAATAGAAAGTTAGAAATAATCAAAAAACAATTAATTCTTACCAGAAAACAATATTCTGCTGTAAGAAATAAATATGATACTAGTAAGAAATCAATAGGAAGTTTATCAGTTAAATTTTCAATCCCAACCTATAAAGGAGGAACATTAAAAGCAAACTCATATATATATCTATCACCCTATATATCCTCTGATATACTCAATTGCATGAAGTTTAATACAGAAATCGGAATTCTAGATTGTGCAGAATTAAATAATGAAACATGGTTCTATATAAATATACCTAGTTCGAATAGTATAAATAATCGTGGTTGGGTAAATTCTAAAGATATCTCTATATTTTATAGCACTTCCTCTTCTGTAGCGAAAGCAAATTAAAAGGGTTAGGAGTAATTATACCTCCTAACCCTTTTATATAGTTAACATCATGAATATCAAATAAATCATTATAATTAATATGAATGGAATATTGATAATTCTTTCTTTGCCACCCTCTTCATTAACTAGTATATTACCTTTGACTACTCTTCTCTTAGAATTAATTTTCTCCAAAGCATAAATAATTAAAAATACAAAAATCGAAAAAATGATAGCAATAACTCCATATACTGTTAAAAGTAAAAGTTTTTCTCCTAAACTAATATTTTTAAGAGTTAACTCAGCTGTATCAGCAGCAACTGGTAAATTATCTGTAATCAATTTAGAGATTTTAGCAAAAGTCACTGAAGTTCCATTAACAATAAAATGCATTATCATAGAAGCATAAATACTATTAGTAATTCTAACTACAAGTGCAAAAATAAATCCTATAACTGTAGCATATAAAAATTGATGTGCATCTAAATGAAATATTCCAAAAAATAATCCTGTAATTGCTGCTGCTACATACTTATTTTTATTTTCATATCCAGAAAGAATAATACCTCTAATTGTAACTTCCTCCGTTATAGATGGCAATAATGCTATTAATCCTAACAATAATATATATGGTGTCGATGTTATTTGATAAATGAAAGAACCTACTTCATTATTAACAAAAAAAGTTGATATTAAAGAAAAGAAGGTCATAACTGGCTGAATAACAAATCCTAATAAAATTATTAACAATGTATCTTTCCAATGTAATTTATTTAGTTTTAATATATCCTTAAATGATGACTTTGTAATCAGTATGTATATAATTGCTGGTGTTAAAAATAATATTAAATGATTAAATAGTAAAATTAATCTCGTATCAGTTAAATTAAATGATATATAAATCGGTCTTAAAATATAAGGTCCTATTATCTCTATTAAAAGTATAATTAAAAAATATATATTTGTTCTAAAAATCTTTTTCATAATTAATCCTTTCTACACATATCTATTTGCCTATATTTATCTATTATTTAATGTATAATAATCGTATTTATTGTAAATAATTATAACGAAGCGAGAAAGTTTCCACAGTTAATCGCCTCTCCCCCATTTTATTTATATATGATAATAATCCCCTTTTGTTTTAAACAACATAAGGGGATTATTTATTTTAATAATTCCTTATTAACTCTTTTCTTAATATATTTAGTGCATTCATAGTAGCCTTTCTTCTTATAGATTCTCTATCCCCAGTGAGATTAAATTTTTCTACCACAGTTTTCCCTTTAATGTATATTCCAATATACACTAATCCAACTGGCTTTTCTTTAGAACCACCTTCTGGTCCTGCTATACCTGTACTTGATATTCCTATATCTGTATTAGCTACTCTTGCAACTCCTTCCACCATTTCCTTTGCTGTTTCCTCACTTACAGCTCCAAACTTATTTATTGTTTCTTCATTAACTCCAAGTCTTTTTATCTTAGCCTCATTTGAATACGTCACTGCACCTTCTTTAAATACCTTTGAAATTCCTGGATAAGATATTAACGTAGAGGCTATCATTCCGCCTGTACAAGATTCAGCTGTAGCTACACTCAAATTCTTTTGACATAAAAGTTCTGAAACAACTATATCTAATGATTTTTCTCCTTCTCCATATATATATTCTCCAAGAACACATTTTATTTCCTCACACTTTGAATTAATCAAAGAATCACATTTTTTTTCACTCTCACTTTTAGCAGTAATTCTCAAAGTAACTTCATAGTCCTTAGCATATGGTGCAACAGTAGGATTTGTACTTCCTTGTATTATATCATCAGCTTTTTTTGCCATTAAGCTTTCACCAATACCAAATAGCCTTAAAGTTTTTGATTTAATAACTTCTCCTGTTAAATCTGAAAGATATTTAACTACATGCTTTGTAAACATTTCTTTCATTTCTTTTGGAGGACCCGGTAAAATAATTAGAGTTTTATCATTCTCAGTGATGATAGCACCAGGTGCAGTACCTTTTTCATTTGGAAGAATTATCGATCCTTCTGGGAAATATGCTTGCTTTTTATTTGCCTCTAATATCTCTTCATCTTTGATATCTATAAATTTTCTTATCCATTCTAATGAAGGCTCATGAAGTATCATCTTTTTATTAAAATATTTAGCTCCTAACTCCTTAGTTAAATCATCCTGAGTAGGTCCTAAACCACCTGTTGTAATTATTATATCACATCTATGAAAAGCTTCTTTGAATGAGTTTAGAACTCTCTCTTCATTATCTCCTATAACGCACTGGTGGTAAACATCTATTCCTAAAATAGCCAGCTCCTTAGCCAAAAATTGCGCATTCGTATTGACTATGTCTCCTAACAATAACTCTGTTCCAATTGAAATTAATTCTGCTTTCATACTTTCCTCCTAAATATAGAATATATATTATATTTTACCATAAATTATAAAAGGCAACTAACCAAGCAAAATGAGACCTATATATTTATATTATACGGTCCCATTTTTTTAATTTGATTAATTCCCTTGTTATTCTTGCTTATTTACACTTATATAGTATTTTCCTGTATCATCAATTCCCTCATTTAATATAGAAAACTTACTATCTTTTAGCATAGAAGTTATAATACCTATATTTTCTCTTTGAGCATTATCTAAAGTTATAGTAAAATTATCCTTAGAATCTACAACACTCATATAATCAAATATGTTACTATACTCGCTAAGCCCCAATTGCCCATTTATATCCATTCTATAATCTGGCATAGTACTCCTCCTAAGCTTCTTCATTTGTTGTAAAATTTAATATACATTATTTTTTCACATATACTACTATTTATGCATTTTTTCTATAGTTAATTTTTAGCATTTTCTTCTATTATCTTTTTAGCCTCGGATTCTGGAACTTCTTCATATCTTTCAAATTCACTAGTAAAGCTACCTCTAGCTTGAGTCATAGATCTTAGATCTGTAGTGTACTTAAACATTTCAACTAAAGGAACTTCTGCATTAACTTTTTGAAGTCCGCCTTCTTGTTCCATCCCTAGAACTCTACCACGTCTCTTATTAATATCGCCAATAATATCTCCCATATATTCATCTGGAACAAATATCTCAACCTTCATTATAGGTTCTAACAATATAGGTTTAGCTTGCTCTAACCCCTTTTTGAAGGCTATAGAAGTTGCTAATTTAAATGCCATTTCTGAAGAATCAACAGGATGATAAGAACCATCATGTAACGTAGCCCTTAATCCTACTACAGGATATCCAGCTAATACTCCCTTATCCATACATTCTCTTAGTCCCTTTTCAACTGCTGGTATAAAGTTTCTTGGTACAACGCCTCCCACAACTTTATCAACAAATTCTAAATCACTTTCTCCATCATTTCTAGCTTCAAATTTAATCTTTACATCTCCGTATTGACCATGTCCGCCTGATTGTTTTTTATGTTTTCCTTGAACATCAGCTATACCTTTTATAGTTTCCCTATATGGTACCTTTGGTGTTCTTAAAATAACCTCAGCTCCAAATTTATTTTTTAATTTACTAGCTATTACTTCTAAATGAGTTTCTCCAACTCCTGAAATTATAGTTTCTGCATTTTCACTATCCCTTTCAACTGTAAAAGTAGGATCCTCTTCTAATAACTTTTGAAGTGAAGCTGATATTTTATCTTCATCTCCCTTTGACTTTGGAAGTACCGCCATTGAAATATTTGGCTTTGGAAAATTCATCTTATCATATATAACTTTATTATTAATATCACATAATGTATCTCCAGTTTCAGTATATTGCAATTTTGCAACTGCAGCTATGTCTCCAGCTACTACCTCTTTTGTAGGTATTTGATTTTTACCTCTCATAAAGAATATATTGGCTAGTTTCTCAGTCTTGTCTTTATTACTATTTACTGCTGTAACTTCATTAGTTAATTTTCCTGTAATTACTCTAAATAAAGAAATTTTCCCCACAAATGGATCCGCTATAGTTTTAAATACTAGAGCAGAAAAAGGCTTATCTTCATCTAAACCTATAAAAACCTCTTCATTCATCTTAACATCAAATGCTTTTTGTGGAATTGAATATTTAGGTGATGGGAAACATTCTACGACATCTTCAAGGAAACATCTCATACCTATTACTTTTAATGCACTTCCACACATTACAGGAGCTATATCTCCGGTTGCACAACCTTCAATTAATCCATTATATATTTCTTGATCACTTAATTCCCCTTCATTAAAATATTTATCTAATAATTCTTCACTAGTCTCAGCGACAGCTTCCATTATCATTCTCTTACATTCATCTATTTTTTCTAATAATTCTTCTGGAACATCTACTTCTTTTATTTCTTTTGTTTTTGCATCATGAATTCTAGCCTTCTTAGAAATAACGTTTATAACACCCTTAAAGTCATCTTCTACACCTATAGGATATTGAACAGGAACAACACTAATTCCGAATTTCTCCTTTAATTGTGACAATGTTTTATCATAACTTGAATTTTCTCTATCTAATTTATTTATAAAAAATGTTCTTGGTAGCTTTATTTTATTACAATAATCCCAAGCCTTTTCAGTTCCAACTTTTACTCCTGAAACCCCTGAAACAACTATTGTAGCAACGTCAACAGCTCTCATTCCTTGTATAAGTTCACCAGAGAAATCAAAATATCCTGGTATATCTACTAAGTTAATCTTAGTATCATTAAACTCTATAGGTTCTATAGAAGTTGAAAGGGATATTCCTCTCTTTTTTTCCTCTGGATCAAAATCTGAAACTGTTGTACCATCTTCTACTTTTCCTAACCTATCTGTATTTCCTGTGTGAAATAACAAAGCTTCTATTAATGATGTCTTTCCTGATCCTCCATGTCCTATTAATCCAACATTCCTTAAGTTTTTTATTGTATAACTTTTCATACTATCTCATAATACTTTAACAAATATTATGATTCCACCTGCCTTTCATTTAAAATCTAATTAGTTTTCGAGTTAATACATTTGTTTACTTTATTTTTTAAACTCTTCTGTACATAAATTTTAAATCTCTGATACTTATAATAGTTATCCTAAGTTATTCATAATTAGAATTTTATGTTAATTATAGAATAACATAAATCTATCATAATTTCCAGAATATTCAGTTTATTTTGTGTATGTGTAATATACTTTATATTATTCATATTTATTATAAATAAGTACAGTAATAATCTAATGTCTCAACACCTTAATTTTTAACATTTTATATTATAGTTAATCATGTATTTTTATCATTATATAATTCTTTTTAAATAAAAAGACTATATCTGTTTTCAGATATAGTCTTCTACTTAATATTTATATTGTCACTCCTACTCCTGGTCCTAATGGTAATCCAAATACATACCATATTATAAGTAGTGCTGTCCATCCTAGTAAAAATGCTATTGAGTATGGGATCATAGTAGTAATTAATGTACCTACCCCAGACTTTTTATCATACTTTTCAGCAAAGGCAACAATAAGAGCAAAATAACTCATAAGTGGAGATATAATGTTTGTACTAGAATCTCCTATTCTATAAGCCATTTGCACTAATGCAGGTGATGTACCTAAATTCATTAACATTGGTATAAACACCGGTGCCATTATAGCCCATTTCGCAGAAGCTGACCCCATAAATAAATTAATGAAAGCTGTTAATATTACAAATGCTATTATAAGTGGAATTCCCGTAAATCCTATTCCTTCTAAGAAATTAGCTCCATTAACAGCAATTACAATACCAATGTTTGTATAACTAAAGTATTGGACAAATTGTGCTGCAAAAAAAACTAAAACTATATATCCTCCCATTGTTGACATACTTTTTCCCATTAGAGCTATTATATCTTTATCATTTTTAATAGTTCTGCATCCAACTCCATAAGCAACACCTGGAATAAAGAATAATAAAGAAATAATAATAACTATAGAATCCATAAACGGTGAGTTTAATATTTCATTAGTTTCTGGATTTCTTAATACTCCATTTGGAAGTAAGCATATCACCATTAATATAGCGAATATCAATGCTGCTATTCCAGCAAATTTTAAACCTCTTCTTTGCTCATGAGTAATATCTTGTAGAATTGCTTTTTCCTCACCTCTATACGCCCCAAGCTTAGGTTCTACTATTTTTTCAGTAACTATTGTACCTATTATAGTGATTACAAAAGTAGAAGCAATTATAAAATACCAGTTATCTGCTGTTCCAACAGAAGCTGTTGATGAAAATAATTTCGCTCCTTCTGTAGAAATACCTGCTAATAATGCATCAGTTGGTCCTGCTAATAAGTTTGCGCTATATCCACCTGATACACCTGCAAAAGCTGCTGCTAATCCAGCCATAGGATGTCTTCCGAAACTTAAGAAAACAATAGCTCCAAGTGGTACTAACACAACATATCCTGCATCAGATGCTATACTTGACATTACCCCAGCAAAAACTACAACTACAGTAATTAATCTCTTAGGAGTACTTGTTACTAACTTAGTTAATAATGTTCCAATAAGACCAGTACCTTCTGCAACTCCTACTCCTAGTAAAGCGACTAGAACAGTTCCTAGTGGTGCGAAACTAGTGAAATTCTTAACAGCTGATGTAAACATGTATCTAATTCCTTCAGGTGTTAGTAAGCTTACAACATTTGCTGTCATCTCTTTTATTTCCATTGTACTTCGATCTAATCCAGTATACGTTACTGATATACCCATTTTCTCCATTATAGCCGATATGACTATAATAATTGAACAAAGTATTACAAAGATTGTTGCAGGATGAGGTAACTTATTGCCAATTCTCTCAATCGCACCTAAAATACCTCTATTAGAGTTCACATTTTTCTCATTAATTTTCATCTTTCGTCCCCCTTAAATTGCAAATTAAGTCTTGTAAAAATTTCATTATTTGTTTAATTCAATTTTATATCTTTTTCTACCAAATACTCATCTATTATATAACCAATTTTACTCTTTTTCAAGTTTATATATGATTTTTATTCAAATTCATTAAAAAATCTGTATTCATTTTGTTAATATTTTAGTAAATCTATCTATAGCTTAAAAATATAAAATATAGGATATACTTATAAATATAATTATGATTTATTAAAAAATATCCAATATTATATATATGTATTTTATATTGAAGGAGGTTTTTCTAATACTTGCATTTAAAACCATTTTCTATATTTCATTTATTGTAAATTTAGCCATTATATTTATAATGATTTTATTTGATAAAAAAAGACCTGAAAAAACTTTGGCTTGGATTCTAATTTTAATGATATTACCTCCTGTTGGGTTAATATTATTTATATTTTTAGGTCGAAACTGGAAGGTTAATACACTTGATAAAAAATCTAAAGAAAGGACACTTAGATTAATATCATCTACTGACTTAAAAGAAAATAATTTAATATATGAATATAAAGATATTATAAGCTTAGTAGCTGCAAATTCTTTTTCGCCACTATTTATGAATAATGAAATTAAAATATTAGATGGTGGAATTAATAAATTTGATATGCTAAAAAAAATGCTTAATGAGGCAACTGATCATATTCATCTTGAATATTATATAGTTAAGAATGATGGAATAGGTAATGAAATTAAAAATATTTTAATAAAAAAAGCTAATGAAGGTGTTAAAGTCCGATTTATTATAGATAAAGTTGGTTCTATAAGGCTTAATCGCAAATATATAAAAGATTTAAGAAATGCAGGAGTCGAAGTAGCTCTATACTCATATGTATTAGCACCATTCCTAAGGCTTATAAATACACAGATAAACTATAGAAACCATAGAAAAATAGTAGTTATAGACAGCAAAGTTGGTTTTTTAGGAGGAATTAATATTGGTGATGAATATATAGGTTTAGGAAAAATGGGCGAATGGAAGGATTGCCATATTATGATTGAAGGAGATTGTGTGTTAGGCCTACAATCAGTGTTCTTAGATGATTTTTCTAGCATAAAAAAATATAATAATGAAGAAGTACATATTTTAAATAATATAGAAAGTTACTTTAAAAACCACAATTCCTACGGAAATGTACCTATGCAAATAATTAAAAGTGGACCTGATTCTGAATTTCCTAGTATTCTTCAAGTATTAATAAAAATGATTAGTACCGCAAAAAAATCTATAAACATTATAACACCTTATTTCATTCCTTCAGAGAGCTTAATGGATTCATTAAAAATTGCTATTTTAAGTGGAGTTATTGTATCTTTAATATTTCCTGAGAAAGCTGATCATTTTACTGTAAATAGAGCATCTAAAACTTACCTAGCTGAACTCCAAAAAATTGGTGCTAAAATTTACTTTTATAAAAAAAATGCTTTTATACATTCAAAGTTATTAACGATTGACGAAAAAATATGCACAATTGGAACTGCTAATTTAGATATTAGGAGTTTTGAATTAAACTATGAAATTAATTCTATTATTTATAATGAGCAAATAACTAAGGACTTCAATAATTTATTCAAAAGTTTATTAGAAAATTGTAGTGATTTTAATTATAAACAATATGAAAATAGATCTACACTTAATAAACTTGTTGATGGAGTTTCAAGATTATTATCCTCAATTTTATAAAGACCAGCTATTCAGCTGGTCTTATATTTTTTGAGATTAAATTTTTCAAGTAAAGTTATAATTATAAATCCAAAAATTCCTCCTGATGTATCTATTAATACATCTTTAAATGCCATACTTCTCCCTGGAATAAAATATTGATGAAGTTCATCAGTACATGCGTATAGAAATACAAAGATAATTAGATAAAACCTTAGACCTCTTATATTTCCATAGTGCCTTGAAACATTATATGAAAGAAAGAATAAAATCATATATTCAGAAAAATGAGCAACTTTTCTTACTATAAATGTTGCAAGTTCTCCAAAATAATCATTTAACTCTATTCCTACAAGGCTAAAAATTTTTAGTACTAATTCACTTTGATTACTTGAAACTTCCCCTGGTTGGTGTGACATTATAAATATTACTATCATCCATGTAATTAATAGAAACCACGATATTATCTTTTTATGTTTATACATAAACCTCTCCTTATGTTAATATAATAATTAATCTTTTTCCACTAGATACTTATTTATATATGCAAGTGATTGTTCTAATATATTTTGACTCCTTTCTAAGTCTTTCACATTGACTTCCAAATTGTATATTCTTTGTTCTACTAGATTCATTATCTGTTTTATATCATTTAAAAGCTTTGCTTCATAAGAAACTTGTACTCCATCTAAGTCCATATATATTTTTTCAGGTACACCCCCGCATTTAGCACATTGTATATATATATTATTCTTTTCTATATCCCTATGCACCTTAAATACATCATTAGAACACTTAGAACAATTAGGCATAATTATATAATCATTAATGCTTACATCTATATTATACCTTGATTCACATTGAGCACAAATTAATTTCACATTCTCTTCTTCACTTTCTAAATAAAATCTATTTCCACTGCATCCATCCTTCTCACATACAAAAGTTCTTATCATTTTTTACTCCCCCTCATTAACTAGAAAGATTACTTCTTTACCATTTAATATGCTATATTATACTAATTTATTCTTATATTATTAAATTTATATACATATGGAGTAAAAAGTAAAATAGATCTAAATTTATCATTTAGACCTATTAGATATTTTGCTATTTAACTAACTTTTTTATTTCTTCTTCTATTTCTCTTATTAACTCATCTAATGTATTCGTATTCTTTCCGGCTAATACTAATTTTCTTTTTTCTAGCTTTAAATCAACTATTTTTTGCTCTAAGTCATCCTTCTTGCCCATACTAACACTTCCTATCTAAGGATAAGACCTTAACATTTCTTATTATTCTACTGTTTATATATTAATTATATATTATTTTCTATTTTATTCCTATTTAAAATTTTAGAGATTTTTTAAATTTTTTCGACATTTATAAATAATAAAAAAAGAAGTTATGATTTCATAACTTCTTGGTGGAGGTAAAGGGATTCGAACCCTTGACCCCTTGCGTGCAAGGCAAGTGCTCTCCCAACTGAGCTATA
>NZ_JASCQJ010000066.1:0-12124 GCF_033043255.1 Clostridium lamae
ACATTATTAAAGTAACGTAAGGCATAAGTATATTTTTTATTATGGAAATTAATAATTCCAGCTATATAATTATAATCAACAAAATAACCTTTAAAATTTTGATGTTCATTAATTAACAACTCTGCTTCATAAAAAAGATTTTCTCTAATAAGTATATCTAATGTTAATATTATATTAGGCGTGTATTCTTTGGAGGAAAAGTAAATGAGTAAATTATCTTTAACTTCATTTTTATTTATAAATAATTTATTTAATACGGTACCTATTTTATATAAAAGATTTAAATTATTATTATTTAAGTTTAGAGCTTTATTGTAAGAATCGAGAGCTTTTGAATAATCCGATAATTTGAAATATAAATTTCCTAATGAAATTAACGGATTAATAGAACCACAATTATTAATAAACTTAATTGTATTAGCTTCATCACCTATTTCAAGACATTTATTAAAACTATCTATAGCAAGTGTATATTTTCCCCAATCATAATATATACAGCCTTTTAAATATTCAAAGTCAACGTTAGGACAAAAATGTTGTAAAGCTTCGTTTATATATTTAATAGCACTAGAGTAATCCTTTATATTATGATAACAAACTGAAATTCTATAATATAAGTGAATAGCATAATGTTGTTTTATATTAATATTTTTATAAGATAGATTATAGTATTCTAAGGCTGTATAGATTTCATTTTTAGCTAAATATTCATTTGCTAGATTAAATAATGTAAAAGAATCATTAGGCTCATTCTTTAAGCATTCTAAAAGAATAGGAATATTTCTTGCTCTCTTATCTTTTTCTTTCAAGACTTCATTGCTATATCCGTAATGATGCAATAATATATTTTCATTAGAGAATTTATTTAATAGATTAGATTCCTCATTATTAGATATTTGTTCATGAATTTTTCCTTTATAATAATAACCTTTATTATTTTTGAATAATCGAAGAGCATAATGTATCGTATAATCATTTTTATTTTCTGAGTTATAATTATGCACTATAAAGTGACAGCCATCGTATTTAGTATTATTAATAAAATTAAGTATCTTATCTTTAGAATTATCATCTAAAATCTCATCTGCATCTAAAAATAAAATCCAATCAGAAGTTGCCTTATTAAGAGCAAAATTTCTTGCAGCTGAAAAATCATTTATCCATGTATAGTTATATAAATTCACATTATATTTACTAACTATATCTAAAGTTGAATCTTTAGAACCAGTATCTACAATTATGAATTCATCTACTATTGCACTTACAGCATCAAGACATTTTTCTATAAATTTCTCTTCATTTTTAATAATCATACATAGACTTAAAGTATATCTTTTCATAAAATAGCCTCCTTTGTTTTAAATTATGTAACCTCCTTGGTGTAAGAAAAATCTTATACCAAGGAAGCTGTTATTTTAATTAACTTTGTCCATTAAAGTAAGCAGAGAAGGTTGCGGTCACCTCATCTAGAATATATAGTAATCTAGCATAATGAGCAAACTTACCAATTGGTATAATTCTACTTTGTCCTGCGAGTATGGTTAAATTATTATAACTTGGATCTGTGATATATAATGATTCATCTGTAGTTGGACTAATTTGTAAAGATATTCTTAAATCTGTTGTTCCCAAATTATATACTAAGAAAGAGGCTGTTCTCAAAGTAGAAATATCGGTATTGTTTAGAATTGTTCCAGTTCCAGTTACAGTAGTATTTAAAATAGAGCTTGAAGTAAAAGTGTTGGATAAAATTGTTACACTTAAACTACTATTGGCGATAGTAATAGGATTGGTAACATCAACAGAAAGGCTGGCATTAGCGATAGTAATGGAGTTAGAAATTGTAATAGGGTTGTTAACAGAAACTGTAAGGCTGTCATTAGCTACAGTTATAGAGTTGGCAAGTGTTATAGGATTACTAACTGAAACAGTTAAGCTATGATTAGCTATATTAATTGGATCATTTACATTGACAGTCAGGCTAGCATTAGCAATAGTAATAGGATTAGAAATGGTAATAGGATTGTTAACATCAACAGAAAGGCTGGCATTAGAGATAGTAATGGAATTAGCAATTGTAATAGGATTGTTAACAGAAACGGTTAAACTATCGTTTGATATTGATGTCTTAAGACTTCCATCACTATTTACTTGTAAAATTCTTAATGAGTTATTAGGAGCCTGAGCATATATGCTAGTTCTTAATTCATAAGCAGTTGTATTGAAAATTAAATTATTCATATAATACACCTCTTTTGTAGTTTTAAATTTTTATCTTAAATGATAATCAAATGTTTGTCCTTGAAGCCAAATCTGAAGACTAGAATTAGTATTTCCATCTAGATTAATAAATTTTATTCTAGAAAACTTCAAAAACTTAGTTAGATTGAGGGCGGCTGATTCCCCTGCCAATATATTTGCGACAACAACGTCATTTGTAAAATCACACCCATCTGGACTAATTTGTAGAATCGCAGATAAATTAGAATTACTGAGATTTTTAATAAAATAAGTTGCATTATTATAATTATGAATATTTATCGTTTGAGAATAAAATTCACTATTATTACTTTCAACTGTAAACTCTTTTTCTTTAAAAACACTATATAAATTTCTCAGTGTACCGAATTCATTTTTATCATAATTAATAGTGATAAAAGGCGGTTCACAACTATTTGAAGAATAAAAATTATAAATAGTATCTCTAAAGGTTGGCCTACAAAGTAAGGCTAATCCATATATAGGGATTGTATCGTCATCATTTTTAATTATTGATGAAATGTTTAAAGAAAGAATGTTTAAATTATCATCATAATTATAATCACTTTCAGTGAGATCTACAGTAATAGCCTTAGGGGGGTTACTCCAAGAAACTTTTTCTATATTAAAGTTTTCTATAAGTTTGCATAATTTTATATTTTTACTTAAATCATATATTGTAACTTTACTTTTATTTAATGATTTAATATTGAGATAGGCATTAATCGTATTAATATCTTTTAAATAATCAAAACTAGAAAATTTAAAAATAGAAACATAATTAACATTATTAGAATTGCTACTTCCTACAAGTAGTGTTTTTTTATAATAATAGTTTGCATATTCCTGAGAATTTGAAATATAAGTTGCCTCTGGATAAACAGTAATGATAGAATAAAACCTCCTTTCATAAATACAGTCTACCTTAGTATAATATTCATTTTTATCAAAAGTGTTAAACTTTTCATAACAAAAACTTAGATAATACGAAAATTAATTGTGAATAAAGAAAGGTTGATGGAAATTTACATATAAAGTATAGTATTTTATTATGTTTTTTTAGAATTTATCTGAATTAAAAAGCAAGGAAAGTATAAAACATTGATTAAAGAAAAACAATTAAATTTATGAAGAATTTCAAATCAAATTTAGGTATATTTATATAAAAATATTAGTAAAACTAAGTTAATCTAAAATATATTAAAAAAATTAGCTAAAATTTAATATATTCTGTATAATATTTAGTAATCTATTAATTTTAATCTATAAATTTTTAGTGTATTATATAATTAGTATTAATATATATGAAAAGGAGAGTATAAATGAAAACTTTAGTAATTAACTGTGGAAGTTCATCTTTAAAGTATCAATTAATTGATATGAGTACAGAGACTTCATTAGTACAAGGGTTAGTTGAAAGAATAGGAATTGATGGATCAATTTTAACTCAAAAAGTAGAAGGTAGAGAAAAGTATATTATTAAGGAAGATATGCCAAATCATAAAGCTGCCATAAAACACGTTTTAAATGCTCTTATAGACGATGAAAATGGTGTAATTAAATCAATGGAAGAAATAGGCGCAGTAGGTCATAGAGTTGTTCATGGAGGAGAAAAATATGCTCATTCAGCAATAATAGATGAGGATGTATTAAAATCAATTAGAGATTGTATATCATTAGCACCATTACATAATCCACCAAATATAATTGGAATTGAAGCTTGTAAAGAACTTATGCCTAGCACACCAATGGTAGCTGTATTTGATACTGCATTCCATCAAACCATGCCTAAGGAAGCATATATTTGCCCATTACCATATGAATTGTACGAAAAGTACGGAATAAGAAAGTATGGTTTCCATGGAACGTCTCATATGTATGTTTCTCAAAAAGTAGCAGATGTTATGGGAAAAGACATTAAGGATTTAAAAATTGTCACTTGTCATTTAGGAAATGGATGTTCTCTTGCTGCTGTTAAAGGTGGTAAATCAATAGATACTTCAATGGGATTCACACCACTTGCTGGAGTTATGATGGGTACAAGATCAGGAAGTATAGACCCTTCAGTAATTAGCTTTTTAATTGAAGAACAAGGATATACAATTAACGAAGTTGATAAATTACTAAATAAAAAATCTGGTGTACTTGGTATATCAGGAGTATCTTCAGATTTTAGAGACGTTTTAGCAGAAGCACAAAAAGGAAATGAAAGAGCAAAACTTGCTTTAGACATTTTCCATTATAAAGTAAGAGCACAAATAGCTGCTTATGCCGGAATAATGGGTGGAGTAGATGTAATAGTATTTACAGCAGGAATAGGGGAGAACTCTTCAATAACAAGAAAAGAATGTTTAAGAGGGCTCGAGTTTCTTGGATTCGAAATTGATGATGAAAAGAATAATGTAAGAGGTGAGATTCAAGAAATATCAACTACAGATTCAAAGGTTAAAGTATATGAAATACCTACTAATGAAGAGCTTATGATAGCTAGAGATACAGTAAAATTAGTTAACAATAAATAAGTTTAATTGAATATAATATAAAAGCAGACCAGTAAATGATATGCTCCCTTTATAGTAGACAGTAGAAATAATAAAACTGTTACTATAGATGGAGCTTTTATATTTATTAAACTTAATATTTTATGTAAAATATTAAGTTATTTTACATATTTTTCTTAAAGATTATCTTTATAGATGATATAATTATATAAAAGTTTAAGATAACTAGGGGGAGTAATAATGCAAGAATACCAAAAGCTTAATAAAAATGCTAGAAAGTCATGGATTATAGCGCGTTTAATAGGCACTCTAATTGCTAGTATTTCATTAATATCGTCTACAATATTTTTATCAAAAGTTATAGATAACTTTGATGAGATAAAAATAATTTTTACATTAGGTATTAGTGTACTAATAATTATATTGTTAATTAATTCTTTTGTTTATCCAATATTTGAATATAAACAGTGGAGCTATATTATAACAAATGATAAGATTGAATTTACAGAAGGTATATATTTCAAAAGAACAGTTATAATTCCTATAATAAGAGTTCAACATATTCAAGTAAATCAAGGACCTATAAATAAATTCTTAAACCTATGTAATATAATTATATTTACTGCAGGTGGACAACATAAAATTCCTAATATTGATACTAAAAGAGCAGAAGAGATAAGCGAATACTTAAAAGAGTTAATTAAAGTTAAAGTTCATCAAAAATTAGATAATTGTGAAGAAAATATTATATCAGATAAGGAATTTGAAAATTATGATGAAACAAAATAGCTATAAAAAAAATCATATAAGTTTTATTGTAGAAGAAATTATAAAGTCAATAAAATCAGTATTTGTATTTATATTTTTAGCAATTACCAACATAAATGAAGGTGGAATTTATGTTATTTTAGCATTGATAATTTTAAGTGTTTTAAAATCATTATTAAAATGGTTTACTATAAAGTTTTCAGTAAATAATAATGAATTATTATACTATACTGGATTAATAAATAAGAAGAAGCTTGAGATACCATTTGATAAAATAAACACAATCGATATAAATAGAAATATAATTGATAGATTATTTAATGTATCTACATTAAAAATTGATACAGGAGCTGTTAAAGAACTTGGACAAGAGATAAAACTAAAGATCAATGAAAAAGATGTGTATGAAATAAGAGATTTAATAAATGAATTAAGCAGCGAAAACATAAATGATTCCATAGAATTATTAGAAAAGTCTCACCAAAAAACTTTTTGCAAAACAATTACGTTTAAAGAAATATTGATTTATTCATTAAGTAAATCAAAAATCTTTTGGGCAATTGGAGGAGTATTTTTTATAGGTGATTTCATACTAAACTTAGAAGAAACATTTAATATATCAATTACAAATAATGTTGTAGAAAGTATTGAGGTAGAAAAAATATTTTCTATTGGATTATTTAAATCTATTTTAATACTAATATTGGTATTTATAGTAATGTATGTTTTTATAAGTATTATATATATTATCTTTGAATTTGTTAGACTTTATAACTTTACTGTAACTAATGACAAAAATGACATTAAAATAAAGTATGGTCTATTAACAATAAAGGAATACTCAATTCCTAAAGATAAAATATATGCTATAAGATATAAGCAAAATATACTACAACAATTTCTTAAAATATTTCAAATAGAAGTAGTAACTGTTGGATATGGAGATGAAAAAAATGAACAAGCTATACTTTATCCAGTAGCAGATAAAGATTTTATAAATTCAACATTGAAATTAATATTACCATCATTTGAGTTTGCTGGAGATATTAATAAGCCACCCAAAAAAGCATTAAGTAGATTTATAATAAAGAGATCAATTGTCTTAATTGCATTTTTAATAATTCCATTAGCTTTTATGATTCCTAATACATTGTTGTTAATAAAAATATGTTCATTTACTATTTTAATTTTATATAATATACTACTTGGGTATTTAAATTATAGAAACACTTCTTTAGGGGTCAATAAAGAATTGCTAGTTGCCAGTAGTGGAAGTATTGAGAAAGTTACAACACTAATTAAACAGGAATATCTACAATCTGTAGAAATTCTAGAAAATCCATTTCAAAGAAAAAAACATGTGTGTGATTTTAAGTTAGATATATATAGTAATAAATTAGGTGATATAGTTATAATAAAAAATATGAACAAAATTTTATTAAATAATATTGATAAAAATTTAATTTTATAAAATTAAATATTGTAAAATTTTAAATAATAAGAAGCAAATTAAAGAAAATGAAAGATAATAAATAATATTTCAAAGAATTGGGGTTTGAGAATAATAAATACTCCTAATATAATTGAATCATAGAAATAGTAATGTAAAAGGAGAATGGAATTATGATATCAGTTTGCCCAGTTTGTTCAGGAATAGATATTGATAAGTTAGAGTTAAAGTTCGGAAGTGAAAATGTAGAAGTTGGCTGCATAGGAGAATGTGGTGGAAGAGATGGACTAGTAATCGGATATGCGAATGGCGATTATATCGAATCAGAGACAGAAGAGGAATTTATAAAGAAAATCGAAGAATAATTAAAAAACCTTAGAGATGCCTCTAAGGTTTTTTTTGATTTTTATTTGTTTTGTATGTATTATATACAAGTAAGGAGTGATAAAATGAATAATTTAAGTGATAGGATTAAAGGAATTATTTTTATAATTTTTTCAGCATTTGGATTTGCAGTTATGTCTGCTTTTGTTAAATTAGCTGGGGATCTACCTTCTTTCCAAAAAACATTTTTTAGAAATTTAGTTTCTTGTATAATAGCTTTTATCTTTATTATAAAAAATAAAGATAGTTTTTTTGGTAAAAAAGATAGTCAAAAGTTATTGATACTAAGGTCAACGTTAGGAACAATAGGAATAGTTTTAAACTACTATTCTATAGATAAACTTATACTTTCAGATGCTAATATGTTAAAT
Organism: Clostridium lamae; assembly: GCF_033043255.1. Classification (NCBI taxonomy): domain Bacteria; kingdom Bacillati; phylum Bacillota; class Clostridia; order Eubacteriales; family Clostridiaceae; genus Clostridium; species Clostridium lamae. The sequence continues at coordinate 7,734 of NZ_JASCQJ010000066.1, forward strand.
AAATTAAGCCCATTTTTTGTTATTATTTTTTCTGCATTATTCATTGGAGAAAAAATAAATTTAAAGCAAATGATAGCAATTATTATTGCGTTTACAGGAACATTATTTATTATAAAACCAACATTTAATCTTGATATTTTTCCATTTATTATCGGAATATTAGGAGCAATTTTTGCAGCTGGTGCCTACACTTGCCTTAGAGTTTTAGGGAATAAAGAAAAACATTATACTGTTGTTTTTTATTTTTCATTATTCTCATTAATTGTAATTTTCCCTTTCATGTTAGCTGTGTATAAACCAATGTCAATATTGCAATTATTTTATTTACTTATGGCAGGAGTTTTTGCAAGTATCGGACAATTTGGAATTACTATAGCATATAAATATGCTCCGGCTAAGGAAATATCAATATTTGATTATTCGAATATAATTTTCTCTGCAATAATTAGTTTCATTATCTTTGGCGCATTACCAGATAGTTTAAGTTTTATTGGTTATGGAATAATATTTATAGCTTCCTTATATATGTTCATTTATAATAAAAAATTAGATAGAGTAGAAAAGATAAAGTAAGTAAATAAAAAAATCCTCCAATTAAGGAGGATTTTTTTATTTAAAGAATTCTTTCACCATAGGATTTATTTTAGATCTATCAAATTTTCCATTTACTTTTGGCATTATTTCTTTCATTATTTTTCCCATATCAGAAGGTCCATAATTTCCATTAGTAATTATTTCTTTAAGCATAACTGTAACCTCTTCTTCACTTAATTGAGCAGGTAGATAAGGTGTAAGTAGGTTAATTGCAAAATTACCTTCTTGAATTTTTTCTTCATCATTTAGTTGTATTGCATATTGAAGGGCTTCTTTTAATTGCTTAATTTGCTTTTCAATTATTTTAACTACAACTTCATCAGTAACGTCTTTTCTTTCATTTACTTCATAAGCTTTGATTTCAGAGTTAACTAGTCTTAATACATTTACTGTTTGCTTTTCCCTAGCTTTCATAGCAGCTATTTCATTTTTTTTAAGTTCTTCTTTTAACATAAGTTCACCTCTATATAAAAATTATAATAATTATTTATTATCTAAGTACACATTAAATTATAACTTTAATAAATTATTATTTCAAGAATGGAAAGCCTTGACTATTTTAATATTATTCTTTTACCAATGGGAATAGCTTTTGAATTAGGGTTATGTCCTAATTCAGAAGTTTTAATAATAGGGAAATTATACTCTTTAAATTTTTCTAAAAAGTAATCTTTTATATCAGAATCGCTATATGATTTTTCCATTTCAGTAAAATTTCCAAGTATAAGCCCCTTAATCCTTGAAAAGGCTCCAATTTGTTTATATTGAGCTATAAAAGTTGAAATTTTATTTATATCACCACTTAGAGCTTCTAAGAATAAAATTTTATCTTCAAAAGGAGGTATATATTCTGTACCAGCAAGTTTTAAAAAACAACGAATGTTACCACCTACTATTATACCTTCCATATTTTCACCTTTAATAAAATTATAGTTAAGAGAATTAATCATATCCTCTTCACGTAAAAAAGTATCGATAAAATATTTTCTTTGTATATCTCCACTTTCTCTTACTAAATTTCTTAATTGATAATTAAAATTTGTTAAGTCTGTTTTAGTATATAGAGAATTTATTATAACAGTTAAATCGCTATATCCAATAAAAGGTTTTTTCGATTTTAATATATCATCATAATTTAAATAGTCTAAAAGTTCGTTACATAAATCTCCACCAGATAAGTCAAAAATTGCTTTGACATCTTTATTAGTGTATAAATCCATAAGTTCTTTAGCTCTAAATTCTGCATCTAATGTTGAACCATCCTTATTTGTATATAATGCTTTTGATACAATCACATTAATATTAATATTATTTAATATAGATATTAACTTTGCTATTGTATCTTTCATATTAGGATTTAAACCGTTTGAACAAGATATTAATCCAATTGAATCATTTATATTTAAAATACCCATATTTATGCTCCTTATAATTATTTATTATATATTAATTATAAGTATAAATATAAATACTAAAAAAGCAAATTTAAAGATATCCTATAAGAATAATAGTAAACTATTAAGAATAGCATATAAGGTATAAGCTTATAAATGGAGGATTTATGAAATATAGACTTTATGTAAGTGGTTTTTGTAACGAAACTAGAAATTATGAAAGCAACATGGGTATCGGAGGGGTAATTTTAAATGATAACGGCTATGAAAAGGTTTTTTCTAAAGAGATAGGAAAAGGTTCTATAATTGAAGCCCATATCCATGGAATTATCTATGGAATTAACGAAGCTATTAAAGCCGAAAAAATAAGTGATTTAACTGTTTATAGTACAAATTTGATGATAATTAATTATCTTAAAATGAAAAATGTGGAGGTTCCTAGGAAAATAGAAGACCTGATAGATAAAATTTTAAAAGAGTCAGAAAAATTAAAAATAACAATAAATTATGAGTATTTCGAAGCAAATGAATATAAATATGTGAGAAATTTAGCTGAAGAAGCTATAAAAATATAAGAAAAATTTGTAAATCACAAATAAAAGTAGTACACTATATATATAATAATTATTATTAATAAGGAGTGATTTTGTATGGAAAAGTTACAAGTTTACAAATGTGACATTTGTGGGAATATGGTGGAAGTTATACAAGTTGGTGGAGGTACTTTAGTATGTTGTGGAAAACCAATGACATTATTAAGTGAAAACACTGTTGATGCAGCTGTAGAAAAACATATTCCAGTTTATGAAGAAAAAGATGGAGAGCTTAGAGTGCAAGTTGGTGAAGTTGAACATCCAATGATAACTGAACATTTTATCCAATGGGTTGAAGTAATTACAAAAGATGGACAAGTTTTAAGACAAGCCTTGACTCCTGGGGAAAAACCAGTAGCCAAATTTAAAATTAATGGTGATTTAGATAGAGTTAGAGAATATTGCAATCTACATGGTTTGTGGAGCACAAAATAAGATAATATCAATATTTGGGCTATCTTTTAAAGATAGCCTTTTATAATGCTTAAATATATACTATTATATAGTTAGTAATATACTTGGAGGTTAATACAGATGAAAAAATATTATGGAATAACTACTTTTTTAACTTTTGGAGTTTTTAGTATCTTAACCACTTTTTATTTTCCTTACTTAAATCAAGAAATAGGTCTTAGTCTTAGTGAAGTTGGACGAGTAGTATCAGTAGGTGCTTTATTTACATTATTTTCGCAACCTATTTTATCTAATAAATTTTCTAAATCTGCTAATAAAAACAGATTTATACTTTCATATTTAGTTATAGCTTTTATAACTATAGTAGGTCTTATGTTTATTAATAAAGATTTAACTATAATATATGCTCCAATTTATGGAGCAATTTTAGGATCTTTAGCTGGAATATTTGAAATTTATATTGAAGAATTATGTATAATAAGTAAATATGAATTTTCAGATATTCGTAAATGGGGATCAATTGGTTATGCAATAATAGTTTTTGTTTCAGGAATTATAATTAATAAATTTGGCTTTAGAATTTTACATATTCTAGCTTTAATTATGATTATCATAATGATGGCGGTTATTTTATTTACTTTTAAAGGGAATTTTAAAATTAGAGAAAATACAAATAAAATTAAATTTGTTGATTTATTCAAGAACAAAAATATAATTCTATTAATTATTGTTGTATTCTTAGGAATGGGAAGTTATATGGGTTTAGATTTTGCATATTCATCCTATTTAGTAAAATTAGTTGGAAATATGGACAAAGCTAATGAAATATATAGTGCTTCTATTAGTTTTAGAGTAGTTATAGAATTTTTTGCATTTATGATGATAGCAAAGTATTTAAGTAAGGCAAATAGTAAAAGGTGCTTAACTATTTCTTTGTCTATAGCTGCTATTAAGATTTTAATGTTTTCAACAGGGAATGTAGTGTTAATAGTTATTGGTGATCAATTACATGGTATTATGTATGGATTATATTTAAATTTTCTTTTTAAATACTTAAGAGATATATTAGATAGTGAACTTATAGCAACTTCATTTGCAGTTTTATCAGTTTTAAGCAGTGGTGGTTCAAATTTTATTTACCCATCAATTTATAGTTATGTTGAAGGTGTGTTTGGATATTTTGGAATGTACTTTTTAGGATTTATATTGCTAGTTATTTCTGTAGTAATTCTATTTGTTTTCTTGCCTAATCCTAAAAATTTTAAAAGGAATAGATAAATGAAAAAAACTATTATTTTAAATGGTATTAAAATTAACTACAATTTAATTCTAAAAAATAAAAAGAATATATCAATTAAATTAGACTATAATGGAGAAGTTATTATTTATGCTCCAA
>NZ_JASCQJ010000067.1:0-10446 GCF_033043255.1 Clostridium lamae
AGCTTTTTATTTAGAATATTTCCATAATAAAAAAGTACAAATAAACAATTTTAATGATTTTCTAAATACTTATGATTTTATAGAAAAAATAAAAATTTATCTAGTAATTGGAATATCAATAGGACTAATTATTTCAATTATAAAAAAGATAATATGCAGAGGTTGGATTTCATCTAATTATATTTTATTTACTAACGGTGAAATAATAGATCTAAAAGATATTACAGAAGTCAAAATTGAAGATAACTTTTTTGGTTTTTCAAAAAAGATTTCATTTAAATTAAATAAGTATAGTAGATTCATTTATATAAAAAATGATAACTTTCCAAAAGTTAAAGAATACTTAAATTCTCTAGGTAATAATAATCTAGAGCTTAATACTTAAATAATTGCATCTGTTTTATTTGAATGTTAATATTATTAACTTTATTCATGCAGGATGGGTGCTTACACCTTTTTTTAGAGTTATATTCCAAAAAGTGTATAATGAGTATATATTATCACGTAATTATATTGTGAATTATGGAGGTAAGAAATGATAGATAAAATTATAAATAAAATCAAAGAGAATATCGCAGTAAAACAATTTTGTTTAGTTGCAATTGACGGAGCTTCTGGGTCAGGAAAGAGTACATTGGCAGAGCATATTACTTCAAAGTATGGCAGTGGTCAGATAATACATATGGATGATTTATACAAGCCATCTAATGAAAGAATACACCTAGATATTTCTAAAAAAGAATCAGGGGCAGATTATGATATCAAAAGACTTAGTAATGACATTATTATTCCTATCATCAATGGAATTGAAGGAAAGTATCAAAGATATGATTGGGATATGGATAAATTAGCAGAATGGCATACTGTTAAGCCAAAGGGGCTAATTATATTTGAAGGTGTCTACTCTATAAGTAACCAATTATATAATGAGTACGACATTAAAATATTTGTAGAATGTAATAGAGAGCTTCGTTTGAAGAGAGGGTTAGAGAGAGATGGTGAAAGTGCTCTAGATTTTTGGAAGCAGTGGATGCTTGAAGAGGACAAATATTTTCAAGAACAAAAACCTAAAGATAAGTCAGATTTTATAATTTTAGGGGAAGAAAAATACTAGGATAGTTTAAATCTCACTTGCATTAATAGGCTATTACTATATGATAAATTAAAACTGGATAAATTTATTTGCTATTCTCTCATTATATTAGTCAGTTAAAATAAAAAAAACTCAGGCCCCTGAGTTTTTTTATTTCCCTTACATTTTACTTCTTACTTCTTCACTCTTACTTCTTACTTATAATTTTATAGTATTTCCACTGCTATTCATAAGATCTATAATTTGATACATATTTCCTATCTCTCCAACCTTAAGCTCATCCTTTAAATCATAAAAATCTAGACAAGCTCCACAGCTTATTATATTTACCCCCTTTTCACTCATTGAATTCAAACTATCTAATACGTCTGAGCCTGTACAAGTTAGCTTAACTCCTCCATTTATAAACATTAGGTTTTCTGGAAGGATTTCTGACTCTGCCAAAGTATTAATATATACTTTCATCAAAGTTTCTCCTAGCCTGTCATCTCCATTCCCTAAAAGGTTAGTAGCTACTAATATAGTTGGTGCTGAATGTACAGAAATATTATCTAATCCTTCATTAACATTGGAGATTTCTACATCCTTAATTTCCCCTCTTGAAAGTTGTATCTTATATAATCCCTCTTCTTCAATAAAACTACTATTTAAATTAATTCCCTTTGCAAGTCTTAAAATATTGTTTTTTGCTACTTCATTATCTACTATTACTAAAGTCTCTTTTGAATCTTCTAAGTCAAAATATTTTTTAGTTTTTATTACAGGCATAGGGCAAGCTAATCCCTTACAATCAATAATATTCATAATACCACCTCTATCACATTTCTTTATAATTTTTTTTTTAGATTTTTTTGATATTTTTCATTATCAATAGAGCTTCTAAAACTCCACCACCTATATTTCTAGCCTTATCTGAAATGGTAGTATAGTTTTCTACTTCTTTAAGTCTAGGATCTACATCTCCTATTTTTAATCCTTTATATACAGTTGTCCCATCTTTAATTAGCCCTCTTAATAATCCATCAATAGGTGCTCTAACCTCATTTTTACCAATATAGGCTAGTACATCATTTTTATTTACTATTTCACCAATGCTACTTATATTTCTTATTACTCCATCAGAATCACTATATATTACTCTTTCCTTTGAATATCCTCCAATTTCGCCTGGAACTCCAGTATTAGGCATAGCATATCCATCAAAAATTAATCTTCCTAAATTATGTCCTCTCATTGTTTCAATAACAACATCTACATCTTTACCCGCTTTGAAACCAGGGCCTAAAGCTATAGTAATCGGGGACATATTCTTGTTTGTTCCTAAATTTTTCTTTGCTAATATAGCATCTATTACAACTAAAGGTTTAACTTCATTAATAATTTTCCCTTCTGGATCAACTAATATTGGTATAAAATTATTTTTATGAGCTTCATTCATTTCATTTATATTATTAACTCTTATAGCTATAATTCCTTCTACTGATGTTTCTCCATTATATATAGCATCACTAAAAGCCACATTTCTTCTTATTGCTGTTGGTTTCTCTACTTCTAATATAATTACTTTAAATCCACTTCTATATAACTTTTGTATAGTTCCAGAGGCTATGTCTCCTCCACCTCTTACAACCACATAATCTAAACTCATATATCTGCCCCCTTTTATTACAACTTAATACATTTTAAAGATAAATCCTTTAAGCTTCCATATATAATTTTACTTAAAAGTCGTACTTCTTTATTTTCATTTATTATTTTATTAATTAATAAAAGCATAGTATCTTCATCAACTAAATCTGCTGCATTAAGAAACAATATTTTTTCTCCCATTGAATTCTTAAATAACCCATCATCATTAAATATAGTCTTTATTAATATATCTAAATTAACCTCTTCATCAATATTGCTATTAGTTAAATCTATAAACTCTTTTAATCTATGAATATTTTCCTCATTTATTTTCATTCCAATAGCTTTTAAGCTTAAGATTCCTATAGTTTTACTAGTATCATTCAAGATAACAGGTTCATAAGTATTCCAAGCTTTTAAACACTTTTTCTTAGATCCATCAGCTTCAATTAAAATATATTTAAAATCATTTTTTATGTAGCTTATACTTTCCATATCAGGAGCTACCAATTTATTTTCTTCATTTATATACTTACCATAAACATAAATTCCATCATCATTATTATTTCTTATAAATTCATATCCTTCTTTTCCTAAAGCTAAATATTTAACTTCATTTTCATTTGGTCTATAAATTTTAGTTGTAGTGGTCACTAAAACCTTACCAAATCTTTCAAGTTCATTTGCTAATAGAAACATTAATGTGGTCTTTCCACCTGCACCTACTATTGAAACTATATCTTTTTCTTTTATCTCCAATAACTCATATATCAACACAGAACTTCACCTAAATTATATTTATAGGCTTATTAGTTTGATTTGCTTCAATTACTCTTCCTATAATTGCTGCTTTAATTTCACTTCTATTATTAATATTATTTAATAATTCATCTGCTTTATCTTCACTTACAGAAATCAATAAACCACCTGAAGTTTGTGGGTCAAAGAATGTCAATCTAGTTACATCATCAATATTATCTATAAAGCTTACCCATTTTTCAAAATGTTTTTCATTTGAATATGCTCCACTTGGCAAACAATACTCTTTAACTAAATCCCTTACTTTATTCATAATAGGAATTTTCTTACTATCTATTTCTAGGGCTACTCCACTTCCTGATGCCATTTCATATGAATGACCAATAAGTCCAAATCCTGTTATATCTGTACAAGAATTTACCCCTATCTTTTGCATTTCTTCTGCAGCTATTTTATTTAATGTTGACATAACTTTTGCCGCTTCCTCAAATTCTTCATCATTAATAAAATCAATCTTTAATGCTGTAGTTAATACTCCAGACCCCAAAGGTTTTGTTAATATAAGAACGTCACCTACCTTTGCCCCTGAATTACTTATAACCTTATCTGGATGTACTAATCCTGTAACTGAAACTCCATATTTTATCTCTTCATCTGTAATAGTATGTCCACCAGCTATTGTTGCTCCCGCTTCTCTAATCTTATCTGCTCCACCCTTTAGAATTTCTGCTAATATATCCGCACCAATAGTTGCTGAAAAACATGATAAATTCAAAGCTGTTAAAGGCTTTCCTCCCATTGCATAAACATCACTTAAAGCATTTGCTGCTGCAATTTGTCCATAAGTGTAAGGATCATTTGCAACAGGGGTGAAAAAATCAACAGTTTGAACTAAAGCTAAATCATCAGAAATTTTATATACCCCTGCATCATCAGATTTATCAAAACCTACTAATAAATTTGGATCTCTCTTATCTTCATCTACTTCAATATGCTTTAATACCTTAGCTAAATCATCTGGTGTGAACTTACCTGCACAGCCGCATCTAGCTGATAATTGCATAAGCTTCTTTTTCTCATTTTCCATTTTATCACCTGAATTAATATTACCTTTCAAATAATTTACTGAACAATTAAATTATACCACTATTGTTAGTAAAATAGAGAAAAAATATAATGCCAGCTGTTCCGTCACAAGCTCCAAGTCACACTAGCATTATATTTTTTCTCTATTAGTACTATCTTTTATCATTACTGAAGGAAATAATTCCTCTCTAGTTCGGAATTATGAGAAATTGATTTATCCACTTTTATTTACTCAATATACAACTCCAAGTCGCCAGAATATAAAATCTATCTCCTTATTTAACAAGACTCAAGGTAATAATTCCTCTCTAGTTCGGAATTATGAAAATATCATTACATATACTTTTATTTATTCTATATCTTTGCGACCTCGTAAACTCCAAGTCGCACGAACATAATATTTATATATTTCTATATTAAATAAATTTAGTCATTTCTCATAAATTACCATTTTAATTTTTTCATTATTTCATTTTTTCATTTAATGTTATCTTTGATAACATTACCTGTTTCCTCTTTCTTCTTCAGTTATATTTCTTATAGACTCTAACTCTGAGCAATTAGCTTCACAATTATTATCTCTCTGTAAATTTGTAATACCAAGATTAAAGTTTAAGAACATTAACTCTACTTCTTCTTCTCTAAGTATCCTTAATATTTCGATATTTATTTCTTCCTTTAAAGCCTCATACTTAACATATCTTAACTCGTTAGTATAAAAGTACACGAATACTCCAAAACCATAAGTAGATAATTCATTGAAACTCACAATAATCATATCTTTATCAATTTTTTCATGATTATTTAATAATTCCCTTATTCCCTCTAATGAATTTTTTATTTTCTCTATAGGTGTTTGAAATCTAATTGTAAATTTAAAATGTATTCTTCTTAACTTTCTTTGGCTCCAATTTATAATATTTTCATTAGCTAACTTTGAATTTGGTATAGTTGCAACTGCCATTGAAAAAGTTCTTATCTTTGTACTTCTAAAAGTTATTTCTTCTACTATTCCTTCTATATTAGCCGTCTGTATCCAATCACCTATAGCAAAAGGTCTATCTAATACTATAATTACTCCACCAAAAAGGTTAGAAAAGGCATCCTGAGCCATCAAAGCAAATGCTATCCCACTTATTCCAAGTCCAGTTATAAAGCCTGTAAACCCGAATTCTCTTGCAATAATACTTATTCCTATTACTATTATAACTAGTCTTATTATTATTGATATAAACGGAAAAACTATATCATTTTTTCTCATTTTCCTATGAATAAATGAATTCTCTAAAGTGAGATTATAAAAGAAATCACATATAACAATAATTATAAATATCTTTTTTAACCTATCACTATTAATAGAGTTTATATTCAATCCGTCAAAATCTATTATTTTTAATGAAACATATAAACTATAAAAAGTAATATACAATTTAATAGGCTTTTCTAATGCTCTAGCTATACTATCATCAGCATAATTCCTTGTTTTTTTAACTAACATAATTATATAATCAAAAACTTTTGTTATTACAACCTTATTAATAAATAGAGCTATTACAATAATTATTAAGGCTAATATATATTTACTTATATCCACTTTTAATAAAACTTCAATAATATCCTCTATTTCTTTCATACCTACTCCTAGTGAATTTTCTAATTTAAAATATCAATTATTATTTTTAGTTTTTTTATTATTTTTTATCCATATTACATAAAGTTTTCCTTAAGTCTTTTTTAAATTATTGTATTGTAAAGAAAACTTGTATTTTCTCTTATAATAGCTTTCAAATATAATATCTTAACCCATTCACTTATAACTACGTTAAAAGTTTAGTAATTTATTTATAAAAAAAGAAATGAGAAATTATTATTAATTTCTCATTTCCTGTCTCATTATCTTAATTCAAAGGAGTTACAATCAGTACATTGAACTTGAGTTGGGTTTTGTTCGTGTGTTCCAACTTCAATTACTGATAATGTACAATATTTTTCATTCGTATTATTATACTTACATTGCTCAACTGTACATTTAATGTTAGGGTTCTTATCCATTAAAATCACCACCTTACGATTTTAGTATTTGCTTTAAACTATATACTATTCATAAGGTAATGGGATTTCTAAATGGTAATTTTAAGTTTTATTAAAAGTCTTTTGCTATTTCTTTAGCTTCTGCTATAGTATCTGCAAGAATCTTTTCAACATCCATTCCTACAACATCAAGACTTTCAGCTGCTACACTTTTAATTTCTTTAACTCCAAAGAATGAAAGAATTGCTCTTAAATATCTTTCTCCCATTTCTAATTCTGCAGCAAATCCACTAGAATAGTTTCCACCTCTACCTGAAACTATTAATGCTTTATCTGCTTTACAAGTTCCAACTGGACCTTGTGCTGTGTACTTAAATGTTATTCCAGTAACACTTACATAATCAAAATAAGCCTTAACTATAGCTGGTGCACCTAAGTTCCACATTGGTGCAGCTACAATAATCTTATCTGCATCTGCAATTTGATAAGCATATTTTAATATTGGATGATTTTTGCTTTCTTCAGTCTTCTCTCCAAAAACTGCTCCTAAATCTTCTTGTCTTAAGAAATCTATATTTTCATTATATAAATCTAAAGTTGTAACTTCATCATTAGGATTTAATCTTCTATATTCTTCTACAAAGCTATCCGCTACTTGAAATGTTCTTGATTGGCCTTCTGGTTTAATATTCGCTTTAATATATAATAATTTTTTCATCTTTACCCTCCACCTAAACACTTTTGTAATGTTTATGTATTTAATATATAATATAATTAAATGATAGTTTATAAAATAACAAATTACAAGTAGACACTTTTTTTATACATAGTATCTAAATTGATACCTATTATCAATTAGTTTTTATTTTTAAGGAGATGGGATATGGAGAAATTTACAATAAATCATAAAGATTGTAATATAAATAATAATAAAGATAATAAAGATAATCATGAAGTTTGTCCAATGATTTTAGTTCATAGGCTTCTTTCAGGGAAATGGAAAATACTAATACTTTGGTATCTAATAAATGGTCCTTTGCGATTTAGTGATATAAAAAGAAATTTACCAAATGTCACACAAAAGATGCTAACGAATCAACTTAGAAGCTTAGAGGAGGATAATCTTATCTATAGAAAGATTTATCCAGTAATACCTCCTAAAGTTGAATATGGATTAACTGAAATAGGAATTAAGATTATTCCTGTTTTAGAATCTATGCATAGTTATGGAGAAGAATATATAATAGGAATGAAAAAATGAAAGATAATTTACTTAAACTTAAAGAACAGGGAATTGAAGCTATTAATGACTAAGTATATTTAATAATAGAAAGATGTGAATGATATGGAAATTATATCAATAAAAAAATCACCTGAATATACAGATGAAGCAATTAAATATTTTCAAAGTAAATGGGCTTCTGAAAATAGTATGAATGTTTATGATGACTGCATAAGAAATTGTATTACTACTTCTAATCCATTGCCACAATGGTATTTACTTATTGAAAATAGTAAAATAATTGGTTGTGCAGGTCTTATTACAAATGATTTTATTAGTCGTATGGATTTATACCCTTGGGTTTGTGCTTTATACATTGATGAAGAATTTAGAGGAAATAAATATGGTTCTCTTTTACTAGAACAGGCAAAACAAGATGCTAAAGCCGGAGGATTTTCTAACTTATACCTCTGTACTGACCACATAGGATATTATGAAAAATACGGATTTAAATATATTGGTATAGGCTATCATCCATGGGGAGATAGTTCTCGTATATACTCTATAGCTTTATAATATATTTAATTAAGAAGCCGTCGAACAGCTCCTTAATTTTACATTTTTAATTATTCATTTTACATTGTGCGATAGCACCTTTATTAATAATATTATGTAACCTCTTTTATACTTTTTGTTTTACGTATTAAAACTACTTAAACTATTACTTATTACTTCTTCACTCTTACCTATTGTTTTAGTTGTCTCCAAATACTTTTTTTCTAAGTTCTAATCCTGCTTTAGTTACTGCAACTCCTCCAAGTGCTGTTTCTCTTAATGATGGAGGAAGACTTCTTCCTACTTTATACATTGCTGATAGTGCATCATCAAATGGTATCTTTGATTCCACACCTGCCATTACTAAATCTGCTGTGCATAAAGCACTTATAGCTCCTGATGAATTTCTTTTTGCACATGGGATTTCAACTAATCCAGCAACTGGGTCACAAACAAGTCCTAATATATTTTTAAAGACTATTGCAGCGGCATCTAAAGACATCTTAGGAGTACCACCCATCATTTCAACTATTGCAGCTGATGCCATTGCTGATGCAGATCCACATTCAGCTTGACAACCACCTTCTGCTCCTGCAAAAGTGGCATTTCTTCCTATTATCATACCTACTGCGGCTGATGCAAATAATGCCATTATTAATTCATCATCACTTTTCCCTAGTTTTTCTCCTGCTGTTAATATCACTGCTGGAAGTATTCCACAAGAACCTGCTGTTGGGCAAGCTACTATTCTCCCCATAGATGCATTTACTTCAGACGATGATAAAGCCATCGCCATAGCTAAAACCATAGTATCTCCAGTTAATGTTTTTCCCTTTTTTAAATATTCTTGAAGCTTATATGCATCGCCACCAATAAGTCCACTAACAGAATAAACTTCTTTTTCTCTTCCTTCTGTTGCTCCACTTCTCATGGCATCTAATGTCTTTTTCATCTTTGCTAAGACTTCTTCTCTTGATACATCTCTATCTTCCATTTCTCTTCTAATAGCGTATTCACTTAAAGAAATAGAATTTTCTTCACATATTTTAATAAGTTCTTCTCCAGATCTTGCTACGTCCAAACTACTCACCGTCCTCAATCTTATTAATAAGTATTACTTTTTCAATTCCCTCTACCTTTTTTATTTCTTCAATTAAATCATCAGAAAGTTTACTATCTACTTCAAAAGTCATAGTTGCATCCTTTCCTTTTTGACTTCTTCCTAATGTTAAAAAGGCTATATTAACTTTGCTATCATATAAAATATTAGTAACCTTTGCTACAGTTCCTGGAATATCTTTATGAGAAGTTATTATAGTAGAATATGCTCCGGTAAACTTAACTTCATTTCCGTTAATTTCATTTATTTCAATATTTCCTCCACCAATTGATGAGCCTATAACCTCACACTCTTTGCCATTTTGAAGCTTCAATAAAAATTTTACTGTATTAGGATGATAATCGCCTAAATCTACATCCTTGAAAGTAATCTTTATTCCCTTTTCCTTTGCAATTTCAAGTGAGTCTCTAAGTCTTTCATCTGATGGATCCATTCCCATTATACCTGCAACTAATGCTCTATCAGTTCCATGTCCTTTATAAGTTTTTCCAAAAGAGCCATGTAATAAAAATGTTACTTCAGATACTTCATCACCAGCTATAGTTCTTGCAACTTTTCCAAGTCTTGCAGCTCCTGCAGTATGTGATGATGATGGCCCAATCATTATAGGCCCTAATATGTCAAAAACACCCATGCTACTCATGATTAGTCTCCTTTAGTATAAATATTTTTTATACCACTATTATATAGTGCCAATAAGTAAATATCTATATTAATTAAAAAGTTTAGTTAAGCTTAAATTATATATTTTTATTAAATATGGACTTTGCATAAAATATAGTTTGTATTTTTTTCTATTTTTCTTAAATTCAATCAAACTTATTTTTTCATTTATCTTTATAAGGTTAATTTTGTCTATTTCTTCTCTTTTATACTTAATAATATTTATTGATTTAATAATTTCAAATTCATTTCTATCAATATTATAAACAGTATTAGGTATTATTTTTT
>NZ_JASCQJ010000068.1:0-8814 GCF_033043255.1 Clostridium lamae
ATTATATTCAAACTCTCTATATTAAATTTAGGCTCTGTTTTAAACTTATGTTGATAATGGAAAGTATAAAATTGCAATTCTATATATTAAGTATATTATTATAAAAAATTTGTTATAAATTCAAATATAACTTTAAATGGATTACTACCTTTAAATATACTTATACCAATTAAAATTACACCACTAGTTGTTAATAACCATCCTAATGTACCATTAATCATGAAATAGAACTCTAACGAAAGAATAATTACTCCCAAAATTAGAAATATTGTATTAGGTATTTTTTTCATTTACATCACCTCTGTATTGTATTACTCAAAATTAATTTATTATATAATACCTTAGTTGATATTAATAAATAATCTTTATTTAGGCTTTTGATATAGGTCACGAATAAAAATGATATTCCAATAAAATAAATTAGTAATAACACTATAGTTAATTTTGCTTCTTTGACTCATTTAATTTGAAAAATTCTATAATTCCAGCAACTAACCAAAACACTGCCCATATATTAAAAGACTTATTTAGAATCATTGATATTACCATACTAAAAAATACTACAAATGAAAGAATAGCTCCACTTTTACTTGGCTTAATTTTATTTTGTAAAAGCAAAACTAAACTATATACCATTGACATCATAATAAATGTAAGAAATATAAAAAAAATAATCTTTAATACATCCATAATCTACTCCCCAATAAGTTACAAAAAGCTTATTATAAAATTTAATAATGCCTTTTAATAATTTCACTATACTATACTAAGAATACTTGTGTTAATCTCGCAGATATCCTATAAGTGCTATTATTATTCCTGTAAGAATTCCTATATCTACTGAAATATTTTTCTCTTCCTTCTTTTTATTAATTATAACTAAAAGTTTTCCTATTATAATAAAAGCCCCTGCCGTTCCAATAATAATCTTACTAAAGGTTGAACTAACTGTAATGTCTCTAACAAGAACTATACTTACTGGAATAATTATAATTAATACAGCTATATAATATAGTATTGTAGTTAACTTCCCAGTATAGCTATAAATTAATAGGTTTAACTTTTTATCTTTCAATTTAATGAACGCCCTTTCAAAAGTAAAATTATCTCATTTAACTTATTTAAAAATTTTCCTTACTATCTTTATATTTATAATTAGCATAGCAATTCCTTAATAGAAATATTAAAACTAAGATTAAAAATAGAGTTACAGTTATAAAATAAATTTTTCCCCATAAAGGTTTACCTTGTTTAAAGCTAATAAATATTAAAAAACTAAATAAAGATATTAATAAAGATGACGGCAATGTTATAAATATAGTGTTCATTATAAGCCAATGTCTTCTTTCTTTATCACTAGCTATAAAATCATTTTTTAGTAAATGAATTTCTACTTCACTACTATAAACAACACTAAACTTACAATTAATTATTTTTATAAATCTTTTGGGTTTTAGATATACTCTATTAAGTGTTACGAATACATCTATATCTCTATCTAAATAAAGCTCTGTTTCATACACTGCATAAAATGGAGATTTATCTAAAAGTGATAAATCAAGAATGTAAAGAGGAATTAAAGCATAAGAATATTTATTTCTATATTTCCTCTCTTGTTCTATCCTTAAAATATGCTTTCCTTCATTTGCACGATGACTAAAAATAGATTTTATATTTTTAATTTCAACCCCATCAATAAATACTTTAATATAGTCATCATCCTTAAAAATATTTGTTTTATTAAATATTTTAATATTATAGATATTCAATAGAAATTTCATCCTTTCTAAAATACTTAAAGATATTTCTCGTATACTATTTTATATATAAACATAGTAATTTCAATTTTTTGCCTTTTCTTTAAATATATTCACTGTTTCTCTCAACAACTAATGAGTAAGCTTTATTTTAATATATCTATAGTATTTGAATTGGCAGCCTTTGTTGCTGGAATAAAACTTGAAGCTAGTCCTATAACAATTGATATTACTACAGCTAATAATCCTGTGAATAAGTTTGGTACTATTACTAGTTTTAAGAATAATGATATTATATTGGCAACTATTATTCCTAAAATATACCCAATTGTTCCTCCAACTATAGTAATTAATATTCCCTCTAGTAAGAACTCTCTTCTAATATCTCTTTTTCTTGCTCCAAGTGCCCTTTTTATACCTATCTCCCTAGTTCTTTCAGAAACTGATGTGTACATCATATTCATAAGTCCTATACTTGCTATAAATAAAGAAATACCTGCTACAGCTGCAATAAAAGTAGTTATAGTATTAAGCACTCCACCTAATAAATTTACTATTCCACTTGTATCTATTATTTCATATTTTCCTTCTACCCTATTTCCTTCAATTGAATTTAGAGTATTCTCTATTTCTTTCATACTAGCTTTTACATCTTTATCTTTCTTTAAAGTAATACTTAATCCAGCTACTTCTTTAATTCCTGAAAAATATTTATCGTATGTATCTTTAGGAATTTTTACATCTCCACCCATATTTAAAAAACTTATTTCTTCTTCTTCTGGTGCTTTTTTTATTCCTACAATTTCAAAGGATATTCCATTTATAGTAGCTACTCCCCCTATTAACGGCTCTATATCGTCAAAGCTATTTAGTAAGCTTTGCTCTGACATAAATATTACTCTGCTCTTAAGCAAGTTATCATTTTTAGTTAAGTTTCTGCCAAAAGCCTCTTCTTCAGAACTAAAATCATCTACTGCCTTAACTAAGGCATTGATTTTTTTACCCCTAATTTCAAATTCCATTAGTTCACCAAAGGAATTATCATTATATTGAAATTCTACGGATTCAACTGAATCTAAGCCTTCAACTTTATTTTTATGTTTATTACTGAAGAACTCTATATTTGATGTGTTTTGCATATAATCATCTGGAGTAAAAGTTGCCATAAGGACAACTGAACCATCAGTTTCTCCTGTAAATTCCTTAATAGTTTTATTTTTAAAACCTTGTCCTAATGCTACTATTGCAATAACTGATGTTATACCTATTATTATTCCTAGCATAGTTAAAATTGATCTTTTTTTATTTCTATTTAGATTTCTTAAGGCAGCAAAAGCTAAAACTTTAAATTGCATTTTTTTCTGCCTCCTTAAGTTCTCCATCAAAAATTTCAACTATTCTCTTTGCTTTATTAGCCACATTTATATCATGGGTTATTAAAATAATAGTTATTCCTTCTTTATTTAAGCCCTTAAATATTTCAATTATTTCTTCCGAAGTTTTACTATCAAGTGCACCAGTTGGCTCATCAGCAATTATTATATCTGGATTATTTACTAAGGACCTAATAATTGATATTCTTTGTTGTTGTCCACCTGATAATTGATTTGGATATTTATTAATCTTATCTTTTAAATTTACCTTCTCTAAAAGTTCATTGACTCTATTCTTTGTTTTCTTTATTCCACTACCCATATATAACATAGGAAGTTCTATATTTTCTTTAATAGTTAATCTATCTATTAAATTGAAATCTTGAAATACAAAGCCAATACTCTTATTTCTTAGCTTACTAAGTAAATCATCATTTAAAGCTTTTATTTCTTTTCCATCAAGTAGATAATCCCCTTCAAATTCCTTATCTAATAGACCTAATATTTTTATCATAGTAGATTTACCAGAACCTGAAGGTCCCATTATAGCTAAGAATTCTCCCTTTTCTATTTCTAAATCTACATCTTTTAAAGCATGTAATTTTTCTTCCCCTGAAGTATAATATTTATTTATCCCCTTCAGTTTTATCATATTAAACTTCCTCCTTACTATCTTCTGAAGGATTTAATATTATTTTATCTCCTACCTTTAAAGTATCATTTTGAATTATATAGTTGTCATCCTTAAGAGTTGCTGTTATTTCTATCTTTTTATTATTTTCACCTTCTGCTAACATAACATATAATTTTCCTGACTCCTCTATAACAGAACTTTTAGGTATTAATATTTCCCCTGAATTTACTGTTAATTCCACACTAAATCCAATTTTCACACTTTCATCAGGTTTAACATAAAAGATATATAAAGAAGAATTTTGATCCGCAGACATAGTTGGGATATCTTCAATCTTACTTATCTTGCCAGTAACCTTACTATTGTTGCTTACGATTTTAATATCTACTTTACTATCTACTTTAAGTTCTTCAATATCAAACTCTGAAGCCTGTGCTGCTATTAATGAATCTTCAGAAATTACTCTCATATATTCCTTTGTAGGATCTTCTTTATTTATATAAACTTTTCCACTTATTTCTGATATTACAGATTTCACGACCTTTTCTTTTAATGAATCCCTCTTTGAAATAGTATCATTTAAACTTATTTGTAATTCTTCTATTGCACTACCACTATTCAATTGATCTACTGAATCTAAATTTTCTGGATTTTGATTATTGTTAGCATTAGCTTCTGCTTCTTTCTTTAAAGCTTCTGCCTTACTTTCTCTTTCCTTTTCCTTCTCTATTTTAGAACTCAAAGAATTTATTTGTCTATTTAACTCATCTACCTGCTCTTGAATAGCTTCATTATAGTAATTGAAAAGAACAGTGTCCTTTTCAACTATTTGCCCATCTTCAACAAAGACTTCATTCAATTCACCCTTAGATGGATCCAAAACTACCCTTTGTTCATTACTTATGATACTTCTTCCCTTAAACTTCAATCCTGAAGCATCTTCTATTGTGAAATATTCAATTGTACTTTCTTGGTTCGTTGCTATCTTTGGCTTATTTTTAACATATAAAGCTCCACTTATTGTTAAAATTAAAGCTACTATAAATACAATAGTACCTATTATTAATTTTCTTTTATTCATATAATCCCCCATAAAATATTATTGACTTTGGAGTTATCATCCAATTATTTTTTTCAATCATTTTATTTAAATAAACTAACTACTATAGAATAAAGGAGCTATATAAAACAGCTCCAAACTTAAAACTTATTAATTATACCTATATATTATCAATGTACTTTAAAATAAATTTATATATTTTTAATTTATAAACTACCTTTTAAATTATTCCTTAACAAAGTATATATCTTTCTTTTTATAAATAAAGAAAATCATTAAAGCTGGAAAAATTAAACCTAAAGGTGTAAATATACTTATTCCAGAAGTAATTACTCGATATATAAGTGATAAAACTTCTATTCCTATAAACATGTATGCTCCTATAGGCTTCTTAGCCAAAATTAATATTACAGATACAGTTATTATTACTGATATAGCTAATGTTATAAATATTTCTGCTATATTTATTTCTGCTGATGGATTAACTAACCCCATATTTTCATAATAACTATTCATGAAATCTGCACCAAAAATATTAATTAGACATCCTAATATAACTATGACTTGTCCCAAAAAATCTAATATGGACATGGTAATAATTCCTGCCCCTACAGTTTTTCTTTCTACCGTATTTTGCATTGATACTCCCCCTCATTTTTC
The DNA here is from genome assembly GCF_033043255.1 of Clostridium lamae. Taxonomy (NCBI): domain Bacteria; kingdom Bacillati; phylum Bacillota; class Clostridia; order Eubacteriales; family Clostridiaceae; genus Clostridium; species Clostridium lamae. The sequence goes on from NZ_JASCQJ010000068.1 coordinate 5,485, forward strand.
AATCAATTTGTTAAAATATATACTTATTTAAAAAGAACATTAATTTTTAAAAATTTAAATACACATATTAATTATATAGTAAAATCTATTTTCTTATGATAATACGCTTTAAATGTAAAAAAATCGTCCTAAAAGGAATTTACAAATCAGTTTTAGACTTTTTTAACTTACAAAATTATATATTAGTATTATTTATATATCTAGTTATAATTAATGATGCAACAAGAATACATCCCTGAAATAACAAAAATTCATAAATATCATCACATAGTATAACCATAGCTACAAAAGTGAAAAGAACATTTATACAATATACTTTTCCATAATCAACCTTACTCATATTCTTCTTTAATACTTTCTCTAGTTAACATATCAGTAAATGAATAAAAAAATCCTAAGGCAATTCCATAAATCAAATACTATCTTAGACAAAACTACTCCAGCAATACAAACTAAAATATTTTTCATTTTCTATATTCCTTCCTAATATAAATTTTCTTAAATACATTTCATCCTTGTCCATTTTTATCATATTATAAAATTAACTTTAATATTTTATTTATGATTTAAATGCAAAAAATTAAGCCTTAAATGAATATATTAACTCATTTAAAGCTTGCTATCTTATTATCTACTTTGTACCAGGGGTTGTAGGATTCTTGGAATCCCACTTGCTAATCTTCCATACTACCAATTATTCTCTATTCTATGCCATTTTTTTATTTTTGAAATTTTATTTATTGTACACTTATTCAAAAACATTGTTATGACACCGCAAAAAAATACTAGCATTTCTGATATTAAACACTCATTATTCTCTATATTACTTATTAAATTAGAATACCATTTAGATCCTGGTATGAACATAATTAATATTCCTATTAATATACCTTTCAAAAATCTAAATTTATCTTTTTTATCTATATTTGCTATTATTTTTTTCTCAAATTGTAAATACTGAATTAATATTAATGGAACAATAGGTTTAAAAATCCAACTTATTATATATAGTTCACTAAATTGAAATATATATAATAAACATACTCCTACTAATATTGTTCCGCATATAATTACATTAACTATCCTTACTACTTTTTTTTCATAGTATGTTTTAGTAAAAGATACTATGTATATTATTATATACCAACTTGGAATCATTAATGAAAAGGTATAGTTATTATCTGAAAAACCACTCATTATATAATTATCCCACCTTATTAGACTTCTTCATCTTTTGAGATGTCTTTTCAATTTTTCTTATCATATATTTTGAGGCAAGAATATAAAAAACTCCAACTACTATATATTCTATATACATTATTATCAAATTATATTTATTTATATATAATCTCTCATTAAAAGGAATATATAGTATAGCTGCTAACATAGCATAACCATAAAATACTCCAAAATCTAAATTCCAAAGTATTTTTTTAGCATCATAAGTTTTTTCATATATTTTATTTCTAAATATAAATGAAATATTTATTAAAATAAATGCTATTATATGCATAATTATTAAATCATCATTGATTTTTAATGAATTATATAATAATATTTTTCCTCCTATATAACAAAAAAGAAATATATATTCAATATACTTTGGTTTGTTAACTTCAAAATTTGCTACAGCATAATTTATAGCTACAGCTATCATCAATATAGGCAATATATGTTGTAATTCTCCTGATACTCCCATAAATTCTCTCACTTCAAATTATTTTTATAATATATCTTTAATTAAATTTCATTACTAATTTGCTATATTTACCTAATGTTGTTTTATTATAATAAAAATTTATACTCATTTTTTAATATCAGATTTAAATGCAAAAAAATAAGCCTTAAAGGAATTTTAAACTCATTTAAAGCCTCACTTACAATAAATATAGAATTTTAAAAGTGGTATCTACTGTAACTTTATATTATCAATATAATCATTACCCATTACCTAATTGAGTCTCCTTAAGATATGGAACTATAAACAAAGATGTAACTATAAAAGCAATATCACTAATATTTGAAAATAGTATCTTATCTATTTCAGTAATCAAAAAATAGAGATAAATATAAATTGAAATATTAATCACAGATCCTATAATCAATGCTAAATTAATCTTATTTATAAATTTAGTAACACTATAATATTTTTTCAAATTATTATTTAATATATATATTGATAAACCAAAAAGGCATACTTTAATAATTAATAAATATGTTGTCTCGCTAGATATAGCAATGGCAATAACATATATAATAATTCCACCAAGGCTATAATGAGTATTAACCATTCTACTATTAACTTGTTTTTTTACATTTATCTTTAAATTATCAATATTTCTTAATGAATAAATTAGGAAACTTATATTAACAAGAAAGGCTATAATTAAACCAGTATATATAATCAAACTATTAAATTTCCAATTTATATTAGGTAATATTATAGTATAGATAATAAAAATTATTGACTTAATAATTAATTCAATATCTAATATCCTTTTCAATTCTAGAGAAGTAATATTTTTATCTGTTCTATTTATTACGTTGTTCATTAGTATAAGAAATAATTCTCCATAGAATAAAATCATTAGTACTGGTCCATTTTTTAAACTTGATAAGCTTTCCTCACCATTCAATATTATAGTTATAATTAATGTCATAATGTACATAATTATTGTAATTAAAAATATTTTTTTTACTCTTTTTTTACTCTTCATTTATTATATCTCCATTTTATTCTAAATAAGATGAGTGATAATTATACTTGTCATATATTTTTTATTAACCACTCATCTAAATATTTTTATTATATATAGTTAAAGCTTTTATCTTAATTCCACATTATTTATGATGCATATAAACAAGGACCTGTAACTCCCCAATAGAACTCTATACCAATACCTCTATCCAATGCTGTAGCAATCTCTTCTATAAATGTACCAACCTTCCATGATACATACCATGACAATACTGTTCCTGCTAATCCTAAAGTTCCAACTAATCCTGCTTTTATAGCATTAAGTCCCCATTTTATTGAATTATATACCCCAGAAAATCCTATTACTGATGATAAATATGTAGCTTCTATTCCCCACATCCTTAAATTCTGTTTTAATAACGAATTGCTCCAATATCCCCCACCTTCAACATATTCCATTTCATCACTGTCAATTTCCACATAGTTATTTGGTAATTGTAAAGCATATTCTCTTTTTTCAAAGGAACATCTTCCTCAGTTGCCTTCGTAAGATGGGCTTTCACACTAAATTCAGCCAAAGCTTCATTAAGTGTTCAATGCCAATGCACTCATTTTCTACTTTGTATCTTTAT
>NZ_JASCQJ010000069.1:0-8014 GCF_033043255.1 Clostridium lamae
AAAAAAATAAAAAAACTAGAACTTTTCAGCAGCAAATGTTCAATGCAATTGACAGCAGATTCAAAGCTGGCAATGGCAGGAGCAAGCATCAGGATAAAAAAAATAAATCAAATCTTCAGCACGATATAATATACATGTCAGCAGAACATAAGAATCTTAAAGATACTGTAGCTGACATATCTGAATTCATCAAAAAAGAGCATCCTGAAATGTGGCGAAAACAGTTAGACCAGATTCCTTCGGAGGTTTTTGATGAATATCTTGCAACCAAAAAGGATTGCAGTCAAAATACGATAGCAGCTTATAAAAGTAGGGTTGAAAAAGCTTTTAGATGTGCTGCTGCAACTTACAAAAATGGCGATTTTGAAGCTTTTCAGTATATCAATACACCTCTTTCAAATCGCACTGAAGACCTGAGAAATGTTTCTATAGGCAGAGATTTACTGAATATAGCATTAAAACATATGGACCCTAATAGCGGCGGATTTAAGGGAAATAAAATAGCTTCACTATTTGGAGCAAGAATTTTTGAAATAGAAAAATTAGAGGTAAGAGATATTAATTTTAAAGATAATACCCTAACAATTCGCAAAGGGAAAGGTAATAAAACTCGTGTAATTAAAATGACAGATAATCAGGCTGCTATAATGGCAAATATGGTCAAAGATATGAAGCCATCACAGAGAATAGCTGGTTGCGGACAGGATGCAATTCAAAAGAGCTTAATTCGAGCTTTGGAAAGAATTGATAAGAAGTATGAAACAAATACTGCTACACAGCTTACAGATAAAAAAACAAATACTCATGCTATAAGAAAACTAGTTGCAACAGAGCAATATAATAAGAATTTGAATTATGAAAAATATAAATATATCTTAAGTAAACTTGAAACAGATTACTTAAAAACTAAAGAAGCAGGAATTACTAAAGAGATTTTAGAAAAATATAAAGTTGATATAACTAAAATAGATGAAAATAAATTGGCAACATTCTGTAGAAAAAATTTCAATGACTTAGAAAATACAATAGAAAATAAAGATATTAGAATGCTTGAACATACCGCCTGGAGTCCAGTTAGTGAAATGCTTGGACATGGTCCTAATCGCTGGGAACTTAAAGATGTTTATGTAGTTAATGATTCTACTAAAATAATAAATATAGATATCAATTTACTTTTTCAATAGAATAGTGTATTAAATTATGCATAAAAATTGTCTCAATTGAGATGTTTAAACTTAACGGGGGACTTTATGCAAGAAAAACCAGGATTTTATCCTGGTTTTTCTCTATATTAAAAAAGCACATAAAATGCCTAAATTACTTTACGTCAGTACGCTAACTTCGTTTCGCTTAACTCTACTAAAGTATATGCTAACACTTCTTAAAAAATGACTGATTTTAATGATTTAAAAAAATTTTATAACATTATGTACCACTCCAATATAAAAGTGTCGGACGGATCCGTCCGACACTTTTATATTTCCGTTACCTTCAGAAATAAAAAAAGTAGATAAATTTATCTACTCTTAATTTTTTAAAAAATTATCTAAAGCTAATCTAATTAATTCTGTAAAATTCTCAACTTCATTAAAATGCTCATCAATGTACTTTTGCATGTAAGCGTGCTCTTCAGCAGTGAATCTAATAGTTATTCTTTTATCTTTCGCAGGTTTTTTTTCTTCCTTAACTTCAAACATAATTAATTATTCCCCCCTAAATTTTAAACATTATACAGTTTTTTTCTTAAAATTTATTTTTATATAAACTTATTAAAAATAAATTTATTCCTTTAAATTTCCGATAGTGTTATAAAAGTGTTATCTTCGTAACATTTAATATTTAAAAAAAATCTAGGGAGTGTTATTATTATGTTACTTAAAGTGTTATTTAAATCTGGGGGTAGGGATATGGATGAGAATAAAATTATTGAAGTTAATGAGCTATTAAAAAAAGGTTATTCTTTGAATCAATTAGAAAAAGATAAAATTCTTGAATGTAGTAGGAAAGCATTCAAGAATAGAGCAGCTAAAATAAATTATCAATACGATGATAATATTAAACAATTCATAAAGATTAGTAACACTATTAGTGTTACTAATAGTAACTCTAATATAAATTCTAATACAAATAGTAATAGTGTTACTAATAGTAATACTGAAGTAACACTTAGAAAATCTAAAGAAGCAATTATTAAAAATACTAAAGAAACAGATTTAATTCTACAGTCTCTTGAAGAAAGAATTAAGGCTTTGGAATCTATAGTATTACAGAATAATACTAAAGTAACACCTGATACTTTTACTATAGAATTAAAGAAAGATATTATAACTAGAAGTATTAAAGTTTCAAAAACTATAATAGATGATTTTAACAATTTAGCTGAAACTAAATTTAGCATGTATAATAAACAAGATTTATTGAATAAAGCTCTTACTGAATTCGTAGAAAAATATAAATAAATAAAAAAATGTCCGACGGATCCGTCGGACATTTTTTTATTTATTTATATTTTTTTATCATCTTTTAAAAGAAGTATTCTTAAGTATTCACTCACTGTTAAGTTAAGAGCTTTCGCCTTTTTTTCTATTATTTTTTTTTCTTCTTCTGTAACTCTTACTCTTAACATTTCTGTCCTTGCCATTTTACCTTCCCCCACATTTTTTATTAATTATTTCTTTAAACCAACTGTTACTTCGCCATTCCCAAAGAGTACATATTGCCATTCATATTCTTCATTTCTGTTCCATGAGTTAGTTTTATGAATGCTAACATTTGAAGTACTTTTCTTTAGATGATATACTGCATAAGGAATTTTTATAGTAATATCATTATCTGTAATTATTATATCTTGGACTGGAGCATTCACCTTTAAATCTCCAATCCAAGCTTCAAAAGTTAGAGTTTTACCTTCTGATTCTTTAACTAATTTTCTAAAATCATTTATTGGTCTTATCGGCTCTAATTTTGCATTTAGAGCTTTTCTTATAGCATCTAAATCAGTAGTCTCATCAAGTTTTGTAACAAATTCATATGATAAATATTTCATTCTGTAGTTTACAGCCATGCCTTCGCTAACTCTTTCACCGTCTGCAAATCCATTGTTATCCAGAGCATCTATAAAAAGTTTCTTCTGATTAAAGCAATATTCTATCGTTTTAATTAGCATAGATTCTGCTTTTTCAGAGACTTCAATAATATTATCTTTCATATCTTTAAATGAATTTAAAAGCTCTTTTGATATAGATTCAATTTCATTTGAATAAACTTCTCTTGTTACTGATGCCTTTAACTTCATCAAATTATGAAAAAACTGTTTTTCAGCATTCATATTAGAACTATCAAATTCTGCTATTGCTTTGTTATAGTCATTTTTAAACTGATATTCATCAATTCTTTCTATAATATCAGCAGTGATTTTACTTGGAACAAAATATTTAACCATACTTATTACCTCACTTTATTATTATTATTACCTTATAATTGTAGCACTATTGTTGCTACAACACAAGTACTATTTCGTAACTAGCTACTACGAAATACTGATTTTTGAGAATAAGTTTAGATATAGTAAATAAAAAACCTTATTTTTATAAGCTGTAAATCGCATAAAATCGTTGATGTATTTTTTTTAATAATTTTTTATAAAAAGTTTAGATATAGTAAATAAAAATCTACTTTTTTTTAATGCTGTAAATCGCATAAAATCGTTACTTTTAACAACTCTAAATAATAATGATTTAGCGAAATTCTTTAACCGAGCTCGGAGCTTTTTTCAAATATTTTCCTTAATTAATTTTCATTTAAAATAAACATATAATTAATTCCTTTAATTACAATTATATGCTAAAATTATTAATGAGTTTGCTAATAAATAAAAAGATAGATAGGGGGGTGTACAATGTCACTAGCTTGCAGTACTTCGTATTGTGTACTTAGGCTTAAAAACATTTATATTTCGTATTTAAACCACCTCAATAGTTCTAAATAATAATCCTTGTATAAAGCATTATATAGTACTGAATTTTATAAGGCATTATACAATATTGACTTTATTTAGATTAGCCTATCGAGGTGAACTTGTTTTTTAAAAACTTAATCAACTCCTTCTTCGAAGTAGTCACTAGAATATTCGGATATTCATTTTCTAAATACGAAGTTGCGCTCGTATTTATGATGGAATGAGGGGCGATATTTTAGTTTATTATATATGCTATAAACTACTGAGAGAAAGGAGGGCTAAATACTATGAATATAAATGTGTTTACATCTGATTACACTATTTCTATGATATTTACTGATAAGTTCTTAGGTACAATTTTCATTGTTTGCTTATTTTTATCTGTTATTTTAATAATCAGATATTACTTGAAATTAAAACATACAAACAAAAAGAACCCTCTGCTTTAAGCCGTGCAAAAGTTTAAGCAAAGAGTTCAGAAGATTGCAGGGGTTACGAAAGTACCCCTCTAAGTTTTTACAAACAAATAAATATATTTATAAATTTAAAGTTAATTACGTATAGTATATTTATATTCTTGTCAATTATCAAATATATTAATACATTTAATATAAAATTTAAATACTTTTATTAACTTAATACTAGCATTTTCCAAAAGAAAAGTCTATATTAGCTATATTTCATTATAAAAATTTAACATTTCTATTTTAATAATATTTTCTTATTATTACCGAGCTTCAAGCTTTTTTCAAAAATATTCCACCGAAAAAGCATACTAATTATTATTTACTGAAATTAAAGCAAAACGGACTTAAAGTCCACTTTACAATAAATTCCAAACGGAAGTGAGTTCCGTTTAACAGAAAATTCAAGTTACCATTAGTGATGCTAATATAAAAATAATTATAACACTAATGGATATTTTAAGCATCAAGTCGATTTCTACCAAATCTCTAGTTTTACTTAACCTCATTAAATCACCTCATAGTAAGTATGTCCAAAATCTTAAAGGGAAAATCAGGGTCCTTATCAAAGGTGTAACTAAAAAATAAGAGTAAAGGTAAAGGAATAGCGCGCAGTAATAGAAGCTACCTCTAGGAGACACCGAAGACCAGGAGCTAAAGCTCTGTAGGAAAGACCAGCTTTGCTGGTGGGAGCGGAGCTCCCCTGGACAACGAGCCTCCCTATATCTACGTAGAAGGAGCAAAGCTCCTCCATATAGTACTAAAAAAACCCGAACAGTACTTTAACCCGCAATATCTCTATATTTACGCAAAAATAAAGATACTATGCTAGTATCTTTATTCCTTGGACTTTCAATTCGATAATCATTTCTTTTATCTCATTATAATTAATTCTCTTATATTTCTTATTTATTTTTTCTGATATTGTAGATACTGATTTTCCAATCTCTACAGCTATTTCTCTTAAGCTTAATCCATTCAATTCAAGTTCAGCTATTTGTATAAATTCAGCTCTACGTTTAACTTCTGTTTTAGTTAAACCTTCACTATTTCTAAATTTATTAAACATATATTCTTTATTATATTCTAATTTTTTAAGAGCTTTTTCTTCATCTGTTTGATATTTTATCTCCTCTAATCCTATTAGATTAACTTCTTCTCTGCCTATCCCTAAATAGTCTAATATAGTTATGTCTTTATATAGATACTGCTTCTTATTAACGTTCCTTGTATCTCTTTCGATAACTCTCCAACTCAAAGGTTTAGCTAAATTATTATTAAACTCTCTTAGCATTTCTTTAGCTTCTTCTTCTGAAAATCCAGCTAGTAGTGAATGATTTCTTACTAAGAAACATAAAAATCTTCTACCATCCAGGTCTTTCCCATAATAAGCTGCAATTTTCTTAAAGTCCTCTATTCTTCCCATATTAAGCGGATATAAAACACTTTTATCCTTAGGTCTAAACTTAACTATTTTACCTTTATGTTTCTTATTCTTCCATGTTAAATACCAACTTGGTATTTCATTCAACCACTTTTCCTGCAAATCTTTTAATTTATAAGCTTGTACATTCTCTAATATAAATATATCTACAATTGAATTATCTTTTGTATTTATAGAGCCTTTTATCCTAGCATAATCAGTTAATCTAGGTGTATCTCCTCCGTAATCAATCATCCTTTCGTTAAAGACTTTATTAATTCTTTTAACTAAATTCTTAGATAATTTCGTAGCCCCTACTGATTGAATTTTATACAATAGCCTTAGTTGATGCCCTACTTCAAAATAATTCGGTGCTGGAATATTCTTATCAAATTCTTGTTCTTTAATCATTTCAAAAATTTGCATTGGAGTTTTATCTTTAAGTCTTTTTACTTTTCTAAAATCAATGTCTATAGATATTAAATGCATTGAAAATATATTATCTTCTTCTCCTGAAAGCATTGTTTTATATGTTGCTAGGCTATAGAAAAAATCTTCTTTTCGAAATTTATTTGAATTTAATATATTAAACAATTTTTTATTATCTTTTAAATCCTGAACGTTGTAAGCATATATAATATTTGATTCTGCACACCTAAGCCTTACAAAACATTCCTTCTCTGTATCAAAAACTTTATTAAATATTTTACACATTTCATCAGCATCTTTTTTAGTTATATTACATTGCTTAGTAATATCATTTTTATTTTGCTTTTTGTCTGACTTTTTATTATATCCATAAAAATTATGTATATCTTCTTCTGTTATTCTATACTTTTTCCTATTAGTTTTTCTAGCTTCTTTATTCATTAAGCTACCACATTCTTGCTCAAACCTTAGGTATTCCAAAGCTGATGGTCTGTATTTTTTAACCATAAAAATAATACCTCCCCTTTTAATGAAATCGGAAAGTATTACCACTACACACAATTTAAATTTTTTTTCTTCAAAAATTATATTCATAAAATGATTAATTTGATATAATATGAATATAATAGATTAAAGATATACACTTTTACAGGGTGTGTGTTTGGTTGCAAGAGCTATAAGTTTAGATTGGTCGTCGGAACTTATAGCTCTTACATTTTCCGAAATTTTATATTTAATATAATTATACAATTATTTTCAAAAAAATCCTATTTTTTTTATTAAAAGCATGTTCTAAACATGATTTTTTATATTAACTAACTTTACAGTTCATATCAAATTCATACTTAATAAGAAATTAATACTAAAAGAATAAGAATTTAATAAATAATGTCGGACGGATCCGTCCGACATTATTTATTAAATTCTTATTTTCACGCCAAAAATGCTAGTCAAGTTTTTATTATTCCATACCAAAAATTTAAGAAATAGAGCTTTTTTACTGTATAATATAGTGCTAAAAAAGCAATTTTGTTTCTAAGAAACAAGAGTCGAAAAGACATTTATAAAATCTCTGAGATACGATAGCGTACTTAGAAAATAACGACTATAAAAAATAGTGCAAAAAACCTGCTTACAAGGTAAAGATGTAAGAAAAAGTTGTTCAATCTTAGAAAACATGAATGAAAATTTGTGCATTAAATTGAAATGCGTTCACTTTCAAGCATGAGTTACTCAGCTCAAATTGAGAGAAAAATTTGCCGAAAGCGTCAGCAAAGACGGTGAAAAAAACTTACCTTTGATGAGTATTTAGTATTATTTTTTATACTAAATGATTAGCTTTTATGAAGCTTAATATATTTTATTATTTTTGCATTATATATTAGTTATTTTCTAAGTCCTTAGTATTTTCAACGCTTGTACGTGTGTCGGTATTAACGAAGGACAACAAAATCTTAGTATTTTTTCGTAAGCTGACAGTATTGGCAGTAGAAAAAATGCTTAGAGTTTGTTAGTCTTGAGTTAATACCGACACAGGAGAGATTTTTAAGAGATATATCTCTTAAATAGTGTTTCTTTTGATTCTTTTCTTTGCCTAAATCAAAGAAAAGAATATAGGCTTTTGGGCTAAAAAATAGGGGGAAATTTTATTTTATGGGAGATAAAAAAAATAAAAAAACTAGAACTTTTCAGCAGCAAATGTTCAATGCAATTGACAGCAGATTCAAAGCTGGCAATGGC
>NZ_JASCQJ010000070.1:0-7772 GCF_033043255.1 Clostridium lamae
AGAATTTTTTTCTTTAAACGTGATATAGTAAGTATATTTTCAATAACTTCAGAATTAATAATATCCTCAATAGCATGCATAAATTTTGGTGGAAACATATTATTTTATTTAATAGGCTTAACTATAGACACTATTTCACTTAAGAATAAAAATATTAAATATATATTATTACCTATAATATTCTTACTATCTACACATTCAAAGTTTAATAGAAGTATTGAAGAAGGCTTTGTAAATTTAGTAATTATAATTATTTTTTCTGTTTTATTAAATTACATATCAAATTTGCACAATACGAAAAAAGAAGCTCAAAGGTTATATGATAAACTTAAAGTATCTGAGGAAAACTTAATTGAAGCTAATAATAAACTTGAGGAGTACTTAACATCAATAGAAGAATTAACAATACTTAAGGAAAGAAATAGAATATCTAGAGAAATACATGATAGTGTTGGTCATGCCTTATCTACAGCTATTATTCAGTTATCAGCTATGGAAGTATTAGCATCTAAGGAAGAAAGTAAATTAAAAGATATGATTAGTGAGTTAAGAAGCTTTATTAATGATAGTTTTCAAGATGTTAAATTAGCAGTAAAGGAGCTTAAGTCTGATGATTACGATAATTATAGAGGGATAATTAGAATACAAGATCTATGTAAAAATTTCGAGAAAATGTCTGGAATTGAAGTAAAGATTATAGTATCTAAGGGAAGTTGGAATTTATCTACAAAGCAAAGCACTCATTTATATAGGATAACACAAGAAATTCTATCTAATTCATTAAAACATGGGAATGCAACAAAGATAAATGTAATCATGAATTTTACAGATAATGATTTTGTTATTTCTTTTAAAGATAATGGAATTGGTACTGATATTATAGAAGAAAGTGGCTTTGGACTTAAAAATATAAAAGAAAGAACAGAAGAAGTTGGAGGAATGGTAGATATTAGTTCTAAAACAGGAAATGGCTTCTTTGTTAAGATTGTAGTTCCAAGAGAAAGGGAGATATAAGTGGAAAAGATAAAAATATTAATTGTAGATGATGAGAAGTTAATAAGAGAAGGATTAAAGCTTATGCTTTCAACTTTTGAGGATATTGAAGTGGTTGATACTGCAGAAAATGGTTATAAAGCCTTAGAAATATGTAAAACAAAGAATATTGATGTTGTTCTAATGGATATAAGAATGAAAGACTGTGATGGTGTTAGGGGAACAAGATTAATAAAGGAGCAATTTACTAAGATTAAGGTTATTATGTTAACTACCTTTAATGATAAGGAATATATTCAAGATGCTTTAAGTTATGGTGCTTTTGGATATATGATGAAGGATAGCTCTCATGAAGTTATTTATGAAGGAATTAAAACTGCTTATATGGGTAATATGGTAGTTCATCCTGAAGTTGCAAATAAGGTTTTATATAAAAGTAATGATGGACATAAAATTACAGAGTTAAAAAAATATAATTTCTCAGAAAAAGAACTTCAAATTATTAAATATATTGCGGAAGGATTAAGTAATAAAGAAATTTCAGATAAAGTATATTTGTCAGAAGGAACTATAAAGAATAATATTAGCAATATATTATCAAAACTCAATCTTAGAGATAGAACTCAAATTGCAATCTTTGCATTTAAGAATGGAATAGTGACTTAAGTCATTTATATAGTGACTTCAAGTAATGCCAATCCCCCTAGGTTTTTATTATTATATAATTAAGAAAACTTAAGGGGGTATTTTTATGAGTATAATTGAAGTTAAAAATGTTACAAAGAGATTTAATGATAAATTAGTTTTAGATAATGTGAGTTATGAGGTTAATAAAGGTGAAATATTTGGATTTATAGGACCTAATGGAGCGGGTAAATCTACATTAATTAATATAATGACAAGCCTTTTAGCACCAGATAGTGGCACTGTTAAAATTTGTGGGTATGATATTTTAAAAGAACCAATAAAGGCAAAAGAATGTATAGGATATGTACCACAAGATATATCATTAATAGAGGATCTTACGGCTTATGATAATCTTGAGTTTTTCGGTGCCTTGTATGGATTAAAAAGTAAGGAGCTGAAAGAAAGAATTCAAGAAGCACTTGAAGTCACTGGCCTTGTAGAAAAGAAAAAGGAAAAAATAAAAAAATTCTCAGGGGGAATGAAAAGAAGATTAAATATAGCAACAGCAATTATGCATCACCCTAAAGTTTTGATAATGGATGAGCCAACAGTAGGAGTAGATCCTCAATCAAGAAACCATATATTTAATTTTACTAAGAATATTTGCAAGGAATGGGGAACAACTGTAATTTATACTTCTCATTATATGGAGGAAGTTGAAGAGCTTTGTAAGAGAGTTTTTATAATTGATTTAGGTAAGGAAATTGCTTATGGTACTGAAAATGAAATTAAAACATCAGTTTTTCCAAATAATAAAATCACTATAGAAGCAAAGGATATAAGTGCTGCATTAATTTTAAGTATAGAAAAATTAAATGGGGTATTAAAGGTTAAAGAAAAAGAAGATACTATTACTCTAACAATAGATTCAAATTTTAAACTAAATAATGTATTAAGTATTGTAGAAGAATATGATATTAATATTAAAAAAATAAGTTATGAAGAAGCAAAATTAGAAGATGTATTCCTAGCCTTAACAGGAAAAACTTTAAGGGATTAGGGGGAATTTATATGAAGTTACTTTATTATACAAAAATAACTTTAAAGGGAATGCTTTCAAATGCAGCTGTTACAATCGCATTTTTTATATTGTTTCCTGTATTACTTGCGGGTTTTATGGGATTTATGCAAAATTCACTTCATGAAAATCCACTAAAATTAAATATTTTAAAAATATCAATAGCAGATAATGATAATAGTAATATGTCTAAAAATTTAGTTTCATTTTTAGGAAGTAATGATATGAGAGAACTAGTTGAAGTGAATGATAAGGAATCAGATGTAGAAATTGTTATTCCCAAGGGATATGAAGAAAGTGTTGTATCATTAGAAAAAAATGAAATAAAAATAAATAAATTAGAAGAGGGATACACTAATTCAACAAATACTCTAAAGACTATTTTAGATAAATATCATCAAGGCCTTTATGTAAGTTTATCTGGTGGATCTACAGAAGCTTTAAACAATATTACCGGAAAATCTGTAATTGAAAATATAAATATAACTACTGGTAAAACCTCTACTAGTTATGAAGTATTATCATCATCAATGATTGGATTTGTAATTAGTATGCTAATATTTTCATTTATTCAAGGAAATTATACTGAGGCTAGTATAAATATGGATAGAAGAATTTTTTCTACACCAATAAGTAGGACCAAATACTTTTACTATAGTTCATTTGCTTTATTAATATATTCAGTAATTATAGTTTCAGCATATGTATTTTTCTTTAGAATTGCAGGAATAAGTTTTACAGGAAGTTTACTACCGTTAATTGCATTAATATTAGTTTCAGCTATATTAATAGTATCTATAATCAAATGTGTTTATGAACTATTTGGAGCAAATTATGGCAAAGTTATTGGTGGATTGGTTTTTGCTCTTCCTATACTAGGAATGGAAGCCTTTACTGGAGAAGGGAATGCTTTAAAAGTCTTAGCTCCAACTCATTATATTACAAAATTATTTAATGTATATAATTTGAATGGAAACTTTAACAGCAATATTAAAGATTTAATATTTATAGTCATTCTTTCAGTAGTATTATTTGGAATTGCAAATATAAAAGTAAGTTTATCAAAGGAGGGAAGAAAATGCGCTTAATTAGATTAACTATAATAAATTTAAAAAGAATATTAAAAAATCCATCAATTTTTCTAATGACATTTCTTCTTCCTATGATTGTTTTATATGGAGTAGTAGGACGAAATTCAAATGATAGCTCTTTAGGGGAAATAGGTATATTAGATAAGTCTTCTGGAAAGTATTCAAATATAATTATAGATGATTTGTCAGAAAAATATGATATAGAAACCTTAGATGGAAATATAGAAGATAGTTATGATGCTTTAAGAGACAAGAAAATAGCTGTTATTTATGTATTTGATGAAAATTTTGAAACTACTATAGATAGTGGGAATGTTCCAAAAGTAAAAAGTTATTCTGTAGAAGCTGGAATGGGCTCAGTTATAGCAGAAACTATAATTATTGATAATATAAATAAGTTACTTGAAGAAAATATAAATACAGGCCTTAGTACAAATTCAATAGAAGCAGTAATAGTTAATAAGGATGAAAGTAGTAACTCTAATTTTTATATGACAGTTATTATGATATGCTACTTCATGATGATAGGCAGTTCCGTATTAACAGATGATATAATTAAACTTAGAGCTCAAAAGGTTTTAAAAAGAACAATAGCAACTGGGAACTCTGATAAAGTTATTTTAGGATCATTATATTTATCTAGTTTTATTATGCAAGGTTTGATGAGTGTAATAACCTTATTTGTATCAATAAAAATATTTAATATAGAAAACTATAATTTAGGACAAGGAGTACTTTCAATAATCCTATGTAGCTTAATGACTACCTCTATAATATTATCAGCTACAAGGTGGTTAAAAAATCAAACTATAGCTAGTTTAGCAGTTGTCATCTTTGGTTTATTATCCTTTGGGCTTGGAGTAATTGGGAATATTCTAAATGAATTTACAAATGTCCCAGAGATTATAGTTTATTTAAGTGTAATATCACCTTTATCCTGGATAGGAAAAATTCTTAATGAAGGACAAATTGTTGCTCCAATTATAGTAATTATTCTAATGTCAGCAGTTTTCTTTACAGCTGGAAGCTTCAGATTAAGAGATTTTGTAAAAGAATAAAAGAGGAGATACCTATTATATTCCTTGCTCCGTCGCAAGCTCCAAGTCGCAGTAATATAATAGGTATCTCCTTCTAAACTGAAGGTAATAATTCCTCATTTCATTCGGAATTATGAAAGTTAATTTCACTCCAATTATAGGAATAATTTTAGTGGCAATAGTAATATTTACTGTAGGTTGCTTATTCCGTCGCACAGCTCCAAGTCATCGCAACCTTATATAGAACACTTACAAACTAAAGGAAGGAATTTATAAAATATATTAATAAGGCAATATTTTTTATAAATTCCTGTATATAAAAAATATTATACTCCTTGCGACCTCGCAAGCTCCAAGTCGTAGTGATATAATATTTATCTCCTTCTATGCTAAAGGTAATAATTGGTATATAATTTAATTATATATAATTAGTTGGAGGGGTTAAAATGAAAAGATATAAGATTCTTAGTCAAAAAGATAAGTGGTTTTCAGGAAAGTTTGATCCGCAAAAATTAGAGGATGCATTAAATGCCTATGCTGATCAAGGTTGGGAATTAAAAGCTGCAGCTACTGCTGATATTCCATCCTTTGGAGGAAATAGACAGGAATTTATTGCAATTATGGAGAGGGAAGAAGATTAATGGCGTACACTAGTTTATATAAAGATATGATTTTTATTGAAGGAAACAATAAAGACGCACAGGTGCTAGGTAATGTCAGCTCAGACTTAAGTTTTAAAATAGGAGCACAATTAAAAAATTTAAATGATGTAAAAGAGGACATGACAATTAAAGCAAAGGCTTTAGGTGCAAACTGTATTTTAGACTTTACTTATGGACAAAAAAGCAGATGGCTTGCAATAGATGATGTTGCCTTCTATGGAAAGGGAAAGGCTGCTATATTACCTCAAATTGTTTATGAAGAATTAATAAAGAAAATCAAGAATAGATAGATAAAAAATATGTCTATTTTAAAGTAAAGCTTAAAGCATTTCTAAATGGACATATATAATGCTATTTGATAAAATATAAAAAAGAAAATGTACGGAGGATAATAAATGATTTCAAAAAAACAACTTAAAGAGGATATAATAACTTGGGATATAATAACTTATAAAGATGAAGATGGAAAGCAAGTGGAATATGTTGAGGTTACTCTTGTAGATAGGATTATAGATGTTTATATGGATACAAGAGAAGTTAATATAGGGATACTTGCAAATAAAATAATTGAAGATAATTTATATAAGTAAAAAGAAAATAGAGAGTATATTCTTCATAATTGCTTATTAAATTATTGAAATAAGAATTTGAAAGTGGGTGAAATCTCAATATGAGAAAAGAGCGAAGTAACTACTTGGTGCAGTTATAATAACTGATAGTAAATTGCACCAAGAATAGATATATACTATCAGTAAACTGCACCAATTTTCTATTGATAAAAAATATATGAAATGAGGGACAGTTATGAACTATAGTAAATTAAAAGAGTTATGGAAAAAGGAAGAGGAAGCTACATTTCATGGATGGGATTTCTCTTACTTAGAAAATAGATGGGAAAATGAAGAATTACCTTGGAACTATAAAGATATATTAAAGGAATATTTAAAGCCTGATTACAAATTATTAGATATGGGAACTGGTGGTGGAGAATTTTTATTATCACTTAATCATCCTTATAATAATACATGTGTTACAGAAATGTGGATGCCTAACGTTGAATTATGCAAACAAAAATTAGAACCACTTGGAATTCAAGTAAAGCAGGTACTTAATGACTCTGAATTACCTTTTGAAGATAATACTTTCGATATAATTATTAATAGGCATGAGTCTTTTGATGTTAAAGAATTAGGAAGAATACTAAAGCCAGAGGGGATTTTTATTACTCAGCAAGTAGGTGGTGAGAATAATGAGGTATTATCAAAGGCTTTAATAGAGGATTTTAAGCCATTATATTCAGATAATACTTTAGAGAATAACTTAAAAAACTTAGAAAATAACTTCTTTGAAATTTTATATGCCAAAGAATATTTTCCTTACCTACGTTTTAAAGATATTGGAGCAATAGTTTATTTTGCTAAGATTATTGAGTGGGAATTTCCTAATTTCTCTGTAGAAAATTGCTTTGATAAATTATGTAAATTACAGGAAGATATAAATATTAAAGGATATATAGAAAGTATAGAACATAGATATATAATAGTTTGCAAAAATCAAAAATAATTATATTAAGATTAAGTTCTTATGTATATAGTTCAAATTAGTTAAGTCAGTTAAAGGATGTCGAAATAGACATCCTTTATTTATGATTATTCTAGGCTCTGTTTTAGAATAATGTCGATAATATATATGGTGAATTTAAAAGACCAGCGATTTATAAATTACTAGTCTTTAGTTGGTAATAGTTTAAGATTAAGAGTCAACTTATAGATACCTATTTTTTCTTACCTAAAGTATTTGACAGAATTAGAATTAAAGCTATTATCGTTAAATAGCCCCAAGGGAATAACCATTGCAAGTATTTAGGTAATTCACCCTCAAAATATATAGAAACTGCTAACAATATTGTTATAAGACTGAATCCCCCACCAAGTATATGATTTAATCGTTTTACATTGTATTTTTCTTTTTCTTCTTTGCTTGCAGTGTTATATCCTGCTATAAGAAAATTCCCCTTTCCACTAATTATTACAATAGACATTACTGCAAATAGGATGACAATTATCCATCCAAGCCCTAGTGATACATTCATAATGATACCTCCTACAAAGTATACAATTGTTAATTCACTATTATAATAAAATTGCGTTTTAATATATATTTCAATTGTATATATTTAGAATATAATTACATGATAAATGGAAATAATATGCTCTTGTTTAAAAAATAATAATTATCAACATCTAAATAAAGTAGAGCCTTATTTTAAAACAAAAATAATAAC
>NZ_JASCQJ010000071.1:0-7455 GCF_033043255.1 Clostridium lamae
ATTTTGTTTGTTATATAAATATCAATCTTTCCTTTCTTTTTATACTTAATTAATATACTATTAATTTTCCATTTGATTATATGAATTATACATTAAAATAAAAAAAATTAAGAGTACTTGTTATATATAACAAATACTCTTAATTTGGCTAAAAATCTAGGCTAATAGACTTCTATCACTTAAATCATCATTAATATTAGCATTTTTAAATAAATTCATCAACTTTTCTGTTGTTAATTCCGCCTTTTCCCTTCCTTTAACATCTAATAAAACATTTCCTCTATGCATCATTATTAATCTATTTCCTGTTTGTATAGCTTGTTTTAAATTATGAGTTACCATGATAGTTGTAATATTAGTTTCTTTAACCATTTTTTTAGTTATTTCCATTATTTTTTGAGATGTCTTTGGATCTAATGCTGCAGTATGCTCATCTAATAATAGCAATTTAGGCTTGGACATAACTGCCATCAACATAGTTAACGCTTGTCTTTGCCCACCAGATAATAGATTAACTTTATTATACAATTTATCTTCAAGACCTAAATCTAGTTCCTTAAGAAGCCTTTCATAATAACGAACCCTTTTCTTATTTATACCAAGAGTTAATCCAAAACTCTTTCCTTTATTATCTGCTAAAGATAGATTTTCTAGGATTGTCATATTGGGAGAAACACCTAAAGAAGGATCTTGAAATACTCTTCCTATCATTCTCGCTCTCTTGTATTCCTCCTTAGTTGAAACATCTTTTCCATTTAACTCAATTATTCCTTCATCACACTCTATGTTTCCTGAAATAATATTCAACAAGGTAGACTTTCCTGCTCCATTTGACCCTATAATAGTAATGAAATCCCCTTCGTCAACTTGTAAAGAAAAATTAGAAAAAATCTTATTTTCATTAATAGTATTTTCATTAAAGACTTTGTGCAATGCTTGAATCTTTAGCATCTAAATCACCGCCTTCTTTTTTTAATACAACACTCTTTTTTCTCTTTTTTTTATTTTTCAATTTAAAAATTCCAGAGTTCAAACTTAAAGCTATTATAACGATAATTGCTGTCATTAATTTTAAATAATTAGGATTCAAACCAAATTTCAATGCCATTGCTATAGCTAACTTATATACTATGGCACCAAATATTGAAACGGTTGTTGCTTTTATAAAAGAAACTTTTTTTAAAACTGAAGATCCAATTATGACTGCTGCGAGTCCCATAACAACTACCCCTGTTCCCATGCTAGCATCTGAAAAGCCTTGATATTGTGCAGTTAATGCACCACTTAAAGCTACTAATGCATTACTTATCATAAGTCCTAATATTTTTATACTATTCTTGTTTACTCCCAATGAAGTTACCAATTGCTCATTATCTCCGACTGCTACAAGTAAATTACCAATCTTTGTTTTTAAAAAGAAATCAAAAGCTAATTTTAATATTAATACTACTAATAATATTATGATAATATTATATTCCCCGCTAAAAACACTTTTCGTATTAAATAATGGAATATTAGATTGTCCCATAACAATTAAATTTACTGAATATAATCCAATCATTACTAGTATACCTGACATTAAATTAGTAATTTTAAGTTTAACATGTAAAAGTGCTGTTACTAGACCAGCTAAGGCTCCTCCTACAGTTGCCACTAAAACTGCTATCCAAGGATTAATATCTTTTATTAACAAAGCTGCACATATAGCTGCACCTAATGGATAAGTACCATCTACAGAAAGATCCGGAAAGTCAAGAATTTTATAGGTTATATATACACCTATGGCTACTATTCCAAACAATAATCCTTGTTCTAATACATTGATAATTAAATCCACTAGTTTACACCCCCAGTTACCTTCTTTGAACTTTCTTCAATGTCACTAGGAATACTAATATTTAACTTTTTTGCTACATCAGTATTTATCACAATACTCATATCACTTAATGTAGTTATTTCAATTTCTTCTGGCTTCTTACCTTCTAATATTTCTGCTGCTTTATATCCTGTTTCTTTTCCAAGTTTAAAATAATCTATACCTATTGAAGCCAATCCGCCTTTAGAAACAACTGCCTCTTCTGCTCCTAATATCGGAATATTATTTTTAATTGAAATTTGTCCAACTAAATCGTAAGCAGAAGCAACAGTATTATCTGTAGGTGTGTATAAAGCATCTATATCTTTGATAACCGCACTTAAGTTTTGATTTATTTCATTGACATTTGTAATTCCTATTTCTTTAATATTTATATTTAACTTACTAGCTTCTGTTTTTAAAGCTTCAACTTGTACCACTGAATTAGCTTCAGAAGTATTATAAATTACACCTAAAACCTTCACATCTGGTTTAAGCTTAATTAATAAATCAAGTTGTTCATCTACAGGTACCATATCTGAAACTCCTGTTAAATTTGTTCCCGAACTTGTCCATTCTTTTGCTATACCTGCTGATACTGGATCTGTAACCGCTGTAAAAACTGTTGGTATATCTTTAGTCGCATTATATACAGCTTGTGCTGAAGTTGTTGCTATAGCTAAAATTAAATCTTTTTTATCTGATGCAAACTTTTGTGCAATCGTTTGAGAAGTTGGATTATCTCCTTGTGCATTTTGATAGTCAAAAGTTATATTTTTTCCTTCTTCATAACCCTTCTCTTTTAATCCTTCAATAAATCCCTCTCTTGCTGAATCTAATGCTGGATGTTGTACTAATTGACTAATACCTATATTATAACTTTTTTCTCCTACAGAAGCTCCCTGTTCCTCTCCCTTACATCCTACAAAAGTCCCACCTACTAATAAAGCTAATAAACCAATTGCTATTTTCTTTTTCCCTACCATCTTTACTATCCTCCTATTATATACAAACCTATTTTAATATTAATAAAATCTCATTTCCTACAATCCTTCATTTTTACTTTGCTATAAATCCCAATTAAAATATAGCACTCTATTATTATTTTTAAGATTTTATTGATATTTTAACATTTATCATATAATATCACAGTTGGTTTTCTTTGTAAATATATAAAAAGATCTTAAAAATTATTTTTCTATAATAAAAAAAGGCACTTTTAGTGCCTTTAAATAATATTTTTATTTTTCAGTTTAATCTGGAATTGCTCTATGGCCAATACCTATAACAACTTCATCTAGATGCAAAAGTCCAACACTTAAAAATATACATACACTTAAATGTTCTTTATATTTTGCAATCCCTATCTTTCCACCAACATTTTGACCACTAGCTCTATTCCACACTTGCATCAAAGCATCTCTTGTGGCTCCAATAACTCCACCTTCGTGCAAATGTTCTTCTCTTATAAGACCATTTCTTTTAGATGCAACTAAAGCTCTTTCTAATATTTTGGAAGTTGCTTCATTAATATTTCCACCTATATTTACTGCAGTTACTACTATGCCTTTTTTCTTAAATTCAATTTTAAGTTCCTCTTCTTCATCTCTAGATGAAATAGCCATCCTCGTTGCGTATTTTGCAACTTCCAAACTTGTATTTGCCATAATACCCTCCCGTACTTCAAAAATAACCTTTATTATTTTATCGATTCACATTTTTCTATAAAGAAATTATTTAACTTTCCTAAAGATGTTATCATTATTTCTTTTTCATTTTCAGAAAGACAATCCATCATACTTCTAACCATTTCATTATGAAATCTCTCATGCAGTCTTTGAGCTACCTTTCCCTTCTTTGTTAATTCTACAAGAACTACTCTTCTATCCTCTTCTATTCTACTTCTTTTAACGTATTCTTTCTTTATTAGTCTGTTTATGGATGTAGTTAAAGTTCCAACTGTTATACCTAAGTCTTGCGCAACCTCACTCATCATTCTTTTTTCTTTACTTCCAATAGCTTCAATCGTATGCATTTCTCTTACTGATAAATCAGAAAAATGTCCATTTTTTAGTGTCTTCTCTTCAATTTGAAGTATTTCATTAAATATTTTTACTAAAAGTTCATTAACTACACTTAGATCTTTTTGCATAATGAATTATCCCATCCTTTTTTCTATTGTTCATTAATTAAATAATAATCTAAACTAGAGTAAAATTCAATGAAATATAATGTTTATACATTAAATATTTTGATATACAAACTATTTTAACTAAACATTTATATTATTAATTTCAATGATATTAAATTTTTCTTTTATTTCTTCTAAAATTCTATTAAAATTAACTTTTTTTGGCTTTAATACTATATACTTAGAATTTATCTCATTTTTACTATTTTCATTGTAACAGTATTCAATTCTCTTTATTTTAACTTTTTTTCTTTCTAAAAAGTGTTCTATCTCCTTTTCTATTTCCCCTTCTTTAATATATTTAATTTGAAAACTTGCTATTATATTTTTAGTTATGAACTTATTCTCTATCCTTTTCAAAAATACTATTATTATAAAAATTATAATAGCAGAAAAAACGCTTATAAAATATCCTCCCATACCTATAGATAACCCTAAGCATGCTACTATCCATAGAGTTGCTGCTGTAGTCAACCCTTTAATATTCCCTTTATTATGTATAATAGCACCAGCGCCAATAAATCCAACTCCTGTAATTACTTGAGCACCAAGCCTCCCATAATCTACATTTATTACATTAATTAATTTCTCATTTGCTTCAATCATTGCTATGGCGTGATTTCCTATTTGTATTTGAAGTAATGATATTATTGTGGCTCCTAGGCATACTAAAATATGTGTCCTAAGGCCTGCTGATCTATTTTGTACTTCTCTTTCATAACCAATTAGCCCTCCAATTATAAGTGCTAAAAAAATTCGTACTACAATATCCTTTATACTCAGTCCCATAATTCCTCCTAAATTAATTTTGATAATATAAATTATATAAATTATTTAACTAAAAATCAAAAGTAGAAATATAATTTATATCTCTACTTTTGATTTAGTTAATATTAGATTATATATAATATTACTACTTAGATTATTGAAATTGATAATAATGTTATTAATAATCCCATTATTAAGGTTAAATAATAAAAGTTATATATATCTTTTTTACTATATATCTTTAGTTTATCTATCTTTCCTTTTGGATATATAACTTCTATTTCATCTCCTTTTTCTAACTTACTTCTGTTTTCAAAAATTGATACAGCAATCTTTACAACTTTATCTCCATCTTTTATTTCTATAATAGGATATAATTTAGTGTTGTGAACTGTATTATATTCAATTCCAGGTGTTAGATAGGTATAAGCTTCAAATCCTATAATTTTAGCCTTTTTAATAACAAATCCCTTACTATGCATTATGCTTTTAACTAATGTAATACTAGCAATAAAACTTAATGTAATACCAATAATTGAAAATAAGACTCCCATATTTCATCCCTCAAATACAATTTATTTCTCTCAATAATATAATATGCTTACCTCTCCTAAAAGATATATTCAACTTGATTTTTCGTAATTTTACAATAATTTATATATTTTTATAGTATTATTTTTAATTTATTTCATTTTTTATGTTATATTATTAGTTTTTAAAGGCTTTTTATGATTTTTTTAAATTCAAATTTAATTTTCTTTAGACATTTATTTCGTTTACTATTTTATAACAATAGTCTAATATTAAATTATAGTTATTCTTAGGAGGTCGTTTTTATGAATTATACAAAAGTTAAGTTTGAAATTTATCTTCCATTAACTCATATAGATAAATTGAGAGAGGCTATTAATAATACCGGTGCTTTAACTATAGGAAAATATGATAATTGTATTTCCACAACTGAAGTTAAAGGTTATTTCAAACCTTTAGAAGGTGCACGTCCATATTCAGGTAAAGTAAATAACTTAAGTATCGAAGATGAAATAAAAATGGAATTTAGCTGCCATAAAGATCTAGCTATTGAAGTGATTAATGTTATAAAAGCTATTCATCCATATGAAGAACCAGTCTATAATATAATTCCAGTTATAAATTAACAAATCATATTTTTACTTATTTCGGTATCAAATTCTTAAATACTCGAATATTTTATTATAAATAGTAATATTCGAGGTATTAAAAATGAAAGTTATTATAATAGGCGGAGGCTTTGCTGGATGCCAAGCTGCAATACAGGCAAGGAAAATGAATGCAGAAGTTCATATTGTAGAAAGAACTGATATGTTGCTTGGTGTAGGGAATGTTGGCGGAATTATGAGAAATAACGGAAGATTTACTGCTGCTGAGGAACTACGTTATTTAGGCGCTAATGAATTAATTGATATAATGGATAGTTTATCTCTTCATAGAAATATTGATTTTACAGGGCATAAACACGCAAGCCTAACAGATATAGGAAAGGCTGAACCAGAAATAAGAAGATATATTTTATCATTAGGTATTAATATACACTTTAAGAGTAGAGCTGTAAATGTCACTTTAGAAAATGACTCAATTACTAAAATAAAATTATCTGATGGATCATTTATTGAAGGTGATGTCTTCGTGGAGACTACAGGTTCAACTGGTCCTATGACAAATTGTAATAGATATGGAAATGGCTGTTCTATGTGTATTTTAAGGTGCCCAACTTTTGGTGGAAGAGAAAGCTTAAGTTCAAAGGCTGGAATAGAGGACATTATTGGTCAAAGAAATAATGGTACTCCTGGTGCTATGAGTGGATCATGTGAACTACCTAGAGAATCATTATCCGATGAATTATTAGAAGAACTTATAACTAAAGGAGTTGCAACAATCCCTATTCCTCCTGAAGATATAAATTTAGATAAACTTAGTCAAAAAGTTTGTCAACAATATGCTTTGAAAGAATTTGCTGAAAATGTGATTTTATTAGATACTGGTCATATAAAACTAATGACTTCTTATTATCCTATAGAAAAACTTCGTAAGATTCCTGGTCTTGAAAATGCTAGATATATCGATCCTTTATCTGGTGGAACATCTAATTCTATAAGATATTTAGCTTCAAGTCCTAGAGATAATACTATGAAGATTATTGGGTTAAATAATATGTTTTGTGCAGGGGAAAAATCTGGATTCTTTGTAGGACATACAGAAGCTATGGCCACAGGTGCTTTAGCAGGTTACAATGCTATAAAATACGTACTAGGAGAACCTCTTTTAGAATTACCTAGAGAACTTTCTGTAGGAGATATTATTGCTTATGCAAACGAAACTTTAGATATGGAAAATGGTAAAATGCAAAGACATACCTTTTCAGGTGGAGAATACTTTGAAAGGATGAAAGATCTAAATCTATACACAACAGATAGCACTCTAATAAAGGCTAGAGTTAATTCCTTATCTTTATTAGGAATATTTGAACCATCTCAGAATGTAAAATGAATAATGTAAAATGTAAAATTAAAGAAGAAACTCCTTTCTAAACTTGACCCTGTCAAGTAGACAATAGGAAAAAAGACTCTTTATGCGGCATGAAACTTATATTGAATAGGACTCA
>NZ_JASCQJ010000072.1:0-7311 GCF_033043255.1 Clostridium lamae
GACTCTTTAATAAGGAAGTATAGAAAAAATGGTGGATTAGAAGAGTTTAGAAGTATTAAAGAAGAAATTGAATTAAGATATTCTAAAGATATCAATAAGTTTTTACTAAGTAAAATAGACGAGGATATAATTAACAATAATGAGTTTTATGGTGAATATCTAAATTCTAAAAAAGAAGATTTTATAAATTCTATAATTTGTACTATAATTTAAACATAAAATACATTCTTAAGGGTAAAATAATATTGAAGTACAACCTTAGGAGGTGTAGTTATGAAAAATAAACTAATGAGAAAAATGAAAAAGACATTCAAAAAAAGTAAAGATAAAGGAATGATCTTATTCGAAATGGCTGATGACTTTATGGACATTATTCAAAATGCAAAGTCATATAAAAAAATAAATAAAAAAAGAAAAAAATTAAGATAATAAAAGTAATAGCTTAAGCAAAAAGCTTAAGCTATTACTTTTAATACATTTGTTCAATTTTAAAACCATTTTTATATAAAGTAGATTTTATAAGTTCTATATGATCAATTCCGTTAGTTTCAATAGTGACTTCAAGCAGGACATTTTTCAATCTATTCGACGCTTTGAACTGGTTATGTTCTAATTGTACAACATTTGCATTTAATTCAGATAATATGCTTGAAATTTCTTGTAGTTGACCTGGAATATCTGGAAGCTCTACAGAAAAACAGAATAACCTTCCTCTTTCTACTAATCCATCACTTATTAAAGAAGAAATAGTTAACATATCAATATTACCACCACTAATTATTGACACTACTTTTTTTCCCTCTAAATTCAATTTTCTTAATGCAGCTAAAGAAGCAACACCAGATGCTTCAGCCAATAATTTATGTTTTTCACATAAAATTAGGAATGCTTCAGCAATTTCTTTATCAGATACTGTTACAATATCATCAACATAATCTTTTACTATATTATAAGTTAACTCACCAGGACACTTGACAGCTATACCATCAGCTATAGTATTTACTGAATTCAGTGATATTAATTCTCCAAATTTATAACTTTGCTCCATTGCGTTTGCGCCCTCAGCCTGTACTCCAATAACTTTAATATTAGGGTTTATCTCTTTAAGTGCTAAAGAAATACCACTTATTAATCCACCCCCACCGATAGGGCAGACTATGACATCAACATCATTAATATCTTCTATAATTTCTAAAGCTATAGTACCTTGTCCATAAATAACGTTCATATCATTAAAGGGATGAATAAAAATAGAGTCATTTTCTGTTTCAATAGATTTAGCTTTTAAGAAAGCATCATCGTAGCATGTACCATCTAATACCACATTGCCACCTAACTCTTGTGTAGATTGAATTTTTAAATAAGGTGTATTTTTAGGCATAACTATAGTTGAAGAAACTCCAAGAAGATTAGCAGCATAAGCTACACCTTGAGCATGGTTACCTGCAGAAGAACAAACTACTCCTTTAGCTTTTTCTTCGTCGGTTAATGTTCTAATTTTATTAAATGCACCTCTAATTTTATAAGCACCAGTTACTTGCAAATTTTCACATTTCATATAGACAGAGCAATTATTTATTAATGAAAAAATTGGGCTATGTAATAAAGGCGTCTTATTAATAATATCTTTAATATTTTCTCTAGTTCTTTTTATTTCATTTAAATGCATATGATTCCACCTCTGGTAAATTTTATAAATACTATTATATCATTGAACAACAAGTATTAGAAGATTTTAAATTTCAAAAAAAGTATAAATTATTAAAAATAGCAGAAAAATAATCATATATAAAGAAAGGAGTGAAAAAATGAAAAATAATTTTACAGACTTAAGCAATGTTGGAAATTTTACTAAACTATCAGTAAAGAGATTTGAGGAAAACATAGTTAATAAAACAAACTATTTAGAAAGTGTAGCCAAGAATAGATTAGGACAAGAATATACTTTTGAGGAGGACAAAAATGAATAATAAATTTCCGAATACATTCCCTCCTCAAAAACAAAATGTACAACCAGGAATAGAAGAAGATATGAATCCGAAACCAATATATAAAAGTAATTCTCAAAATTGTGGGAAACTAAAAGATAAGGTTGCTGTAATTACTGGTGGAGATAGTGGAATAGGAAGGGCGGTTGCTATTTCTTATGCTAAAGAAGGAGCTAAAATAGCTATTATTTATTTAAATGAACATAAAGATGCAGAGATTACAAAGAATGAAATTGAGGCTTTAGGTGGAGAGTGTATATTATTAAGTGGTGATATAGGCAATGAAGAGTTTTGTGTTTCTTCAATTAATAGTATTAAAGATAAATTTAATCAAATTAATATCATTGTTAATAACTCAGCTGAACAACATACATGTAATAATTTAGAGGATATAACTACTGAACAATTTGAGAAGACTTTTAAAACTAATGTATTTGGAGCTTTCTTCATTACAAAAGAGGCTCTTAAATATCTATCATATGGAGATTGTATTATTAACACAACTTCTATAACAGCTTATAAAGGAAATGAAACATTAATAGATTATTCTATGACTAAAGGAGCACTAACAACTTTTACACGTTCATTAGCTTTAAATTTAGTTGGTAAAGGAATAAGAGTAAATGCAGTTGCACCGGGGCCAGTTTGGACACCACTTATTCCAGCTTCATTTGATCAGTTCCAAGTATCTATGTTTGGTCAAAATAATCCTATGAAAAGAGCTGCTCAGCCTGTAGAAATAGCAGAAGCATATGTTTTTTTAGCTAGTGAAGGAGCTAGTTTTATTACTGGTGAAACTATACATATAAATGGTGGAGAAATAGTTAATTCATAATAAATGATGATACTACTGTGAAGATTGTGATGTCTATCACGACAATTATTAATATTGGATATAATTAAAAGCAGATTTAATAAAGCGGTTACTTTTAAAGTTAAAAGTAACCGCTTTTAGAAATATATTTGAATTAAGTTTGGACTAAGAAACAACTTTTGATACTTTCTTTAAAGAAAGTACTAGGTTGAGTTATCTTATTAGAAGCCTCCAGAAGATCCACCACCGCCACCATTAAAACTACTTCCTGACGAAAAGCTATTAAAACTATTATTACCACCATTATTCGAAGAATTACTTATCTTTTCCTCTGTAGAAGAATGTATTTTATCAAATAATAAGTAGTTATTCATATAAAAATAGTAATAGCTATTTTGGTTAATGGTATTTTCTTTTGGATAAATATCTAAATCAATATAATCAATGCCTAATGCAGATGAATAAATAATAGATTCTTTAATATTTAAAATATCTTTATTTTCAATTAAAGATAATAAATGTTTTTTATATGCATCCCATTTTAAATACTGATCATAAGCCTCATTATTCAAAACTTCTTTATCTCTAATAGTAGTATATAAATTAAGTCTTCTACCATCTATTCTAATTTGATTTATAAAATCCCAATAAGAATTATTAAACTTTTTAGCTTTCTTAGAGCTATTTTCAATAAGTTTTTTTATTGAAAGAAGATTAAATTCATTGTTTTGATTTTCATATTTTTTAAACCAGTTAACTAGTATTTTTAAATGAGGATATTCACAATCATTAACATCTTTAATTCTAGTAAATATTATATTTTCAAGCTTACTATCTTTATCTAAGGAAGTATTTAATTTATATAGTCCTATATTAGCAAGATATAATAATGTTGACGGTACAAGTGACCAAGATATATTATTTTTATTATAAATATACGCTACTATAGTTGGACTTTCATTAGATGGTGGAAAAAACAAGTAATCTTCATTAGTAAAAAGATATTCAGAACGATATTCTTCTAATGCCTTGTTGAATAGTTTTTTATTACGTTTATAAACAAGATAAAAAGCTAAGGCAATAATAACAATTAATGAGAATGAAGGAACTAAGAAAAATGGATTAAATTTATCTTCTCCTATGCTGGACTCATCATAATAAGTGTCAATAGTAGTTAGATTTAAATAATCTTTTTGAAATCTTAGCTTAATTCCTATATCAGAAGTGAGGTTATTTCCATTTATTATAATCCTGTCTTTAGTTGTTTCAGAATTAAAACTTCCGTCACCAAAAACAATATAATAAAGGTCTTCAGTATTAAATGGAGAATTATTAAGCTTTAAATTTAAATTAACTTTATTTACAGGTGCATCGTAAGAGGCAGTATAGAAACTCCAATATAAAGAACTATAATCCTTATATTTTTCAGCTACATTTTTTGCTGTATATTTAATATTAAATTTCTTTTCTTCATTAGAACTTTGGGAATATATTTTTATTTGGATTTTATTATCATAGTTTAAAATTTCATAACTATTTTCTGAGCCATCATCCTTAAGGGCTAAAGAACTAGTACCCGTTGAATCAATAACTATTACTTCTGAAATATCATATCCTTCAGAACCTTTTAAATTTAGATCTACATATATTCCATTAAAATCTCCATTAAAATTATAAGTAAAAGTTTTATCTACATATACATCCCCATTTTCTTTTATTTCAGCATTTATAGAAAGATCAGTAATATTATATGACCTAGAGCTTGCTGATACATTTATAGGAATAAGTAGAATGAAAAAAGTAGTTAAAATTAATATTATTTTTTTCAATAGATTCCCCCCCTTTTTTATAGAAATAAAGTACACATTATATATTATAGTTTAAACATTTACAAATTACACTATGTATGTATAATATTATATGTAATAGAAAAGGAGTGATTTGCTTGAAAAGAATCTTTGAATTAACAACAAAGGATATTGAGACAATTAATAAAGATGAATTAAAAGAAATAATTAAGGGGTCAGAAGGTAGGACTGTAATGTCTGAATGTATCATTAGTTATACTCCGTATATTAGAGAAGTATCAAATTTAGAACTTGCTTCAAGTTTTGGTGCAGATATGTTAACTTTAAATACTTTTGATTTTGAAAAACCATTTATATTTGGTATAGATGGAGGAAATATTTTACTAAATGATTTAGGGAAAATAGCAGAGATATACGAAGATAGCGTAAAAAGAAATTTAAATGATAAAAATTATATAAAAAATATTAAGAAATTAGTTGGTAGATTAATAGGAGTAAATTTAGAACCAGTACCAGAAGG
The DNA here is from genome assembly GCF_033043255.1 of Clostridium lamae. Classification (NCBI taxonomy): domain Bacteria; kingdom Bacillati; phylum Bacillota; class Clostridia; order Eubacteriales; family Clostridiaceae; genus Clostridium; species Clostridium lamae. The sequence continues at coordinate 5,131 of NZ_JASCQJ010000072.1, forward strand.
AAGCACTTATCAAAAAGGTTTTACATTAAACGAATATAGTCTTAAAAAAGTTAAAGATTATGGATTTGATTATATTGTAATAACAGGAAATCCAAATACAGGAGTTAATGCTGAAACAATATGCAATGGAATAAAGTTAGCTAAGGAAATACTAGGTGAAGATACCTTAATTATAGCGGGTAAAATGCATGGTGCAGGTAGTGGAAATATATATGATGAAGAAACTATAAAAGGATTTATAGATGCTGGTGCAGATGTAGTATTAATCCCAGCGCCAGGTACAGTGCCAGGATTTGATTTAACTCTAGCAAAAGATATTATTTCTATGATACATGAGAATGGTGCATTAGCAATGACAACAATAGGTACATCTCAAGAAGGTTCAAGTAAATCAGTTATAGAACAAATTGCCTTAAATTCTAAGATGGCAGGAGCAGATATCCAACATATAGGAGATTGTGGAACTTTTGGTATGGCACTGCCAGAAAATATTATGACATTATCTACTACAATTAGAGGAATAAGACATACATATAGAAGAATGGCTCAATCTATATTAAGATAATTATCAAAATGATAAATACTCTCAAAATGATAATGCTTTTTGAGAGTATTTTAGTATTTCTAGCAAGTTTTTATTGGCATGATGGTTGCTTATTTATAAATATAAATAAAATTTGAAAGAGAAGTGAATGAAATGTCTTTACTAATAAAGAATGGAACCATTGTTACAGCTAGCGATACTTATATTGGTGATATTTATATTGAAGATGGAATTATTAAAGAGATTGCTACTAATTTAAATATATCTAGCGATGAAATCATTGATGCTAAGGGTAAATATGTTATTCCTGGTGGTGTAGATGTTCATACTCATCTGAATCTAGATGTAGGTATAGCTATAGCAAATGATGATTTTTATACTGGGACAGTAGCAGCAGCTTGCGGTGGAACTACAACAATTATTGATCATATGGGTTTTGGCCCAAAGGGGTGTAATTTGAAACATCAAGTTGATGTATATCATGGATATGCAGATGGTAACGCTGTTGTTGACTATAGTTTTCATGGTGTTATTCAACATATAAATGAGGAAGTTTTAGATGAGATGGAAAGTATAGTTAAAGAAGAGGGGATACCAAGCTTTAAAGTGTATTTAACATATGATTATATGTTAGAAGATGAGTATGTTTTAAAGGTCCTTAATAGATTAAAAGAACTTGGGGGAATAACTACAGTTCATTGTGAAAATCATGGTAGTATAAAAGTATTAAAGGAACATTTTGTGAAAAATGGGTGTACAAGTCCTAAATATCATCCTTTAAGTAGACCTTCAGAAGCTGAAGGAGAAGCTATTAATAGAATGATTAATCTGTCTAAAATTGCAGAAAATGCACCTTTATATGTTGTTCATCTTTCTTCACAAATAGGGTTAAGCTATATAAAAATGGCTAATGAGAGGGGAGAAAATGTTTATGCAGAGACATGTCCTCAATATTTAGTTTTAGATGATAGTAGATATGAGGAAGAGAATAATGAAGGATTAAAGTATATTATGAGCCCACCTTTAAGAAAAAAGGAAGATATTGAAGCTTTATGGAAGGGCATAAATGACGGATATATAAAAACAATAGCAACAGATCATTGTCCTTTTTCATTTAATAAAGACAAGCAGCTTGGAAAAGATGATTTTACTAAGTGTCCTAACGGAGTACCTGGAATCGAAGAAAGAATTCCTCTGATTTTTTCTGAAGGAGTAATGAAAAAGAGGATAAGTATTAATAAATTTGTTGAAGTATGTTCAACAAATCCAGCAAAGATATTTGGTTTGTATCCTAAAAAGGGCACAATTCAAGTGGGATCTGACGGAGATATAGTAATAATAGATCCTAATATAGCAAAAGTATTAAAAATTGATGAATTACACTCAAATGTAGACTACACAGCTTATGAAGGAACAAAAATAAAAGGATATCCTATATATACTATATTAAGAGGAAAAATAATAGCTAAGGATAATAATTTTATTGGTGAAAAGGGATATGGTGTATTTTTAAAAAGAAAAATCTGAAATTAAATTAAGTAACGGTATTATACATACTGTTACTTAATTTAATTCCATAAAAATTTATTTAATTATGCTTTCAAATAGTTAATAATTTACTAGCATACTAATCTTAT
>NZ_JASCQJ010000073.1:0-6347 GCF_033043255.1 Clostridium lamae
CGCCCCATACCACGGTTTATCATGCTTACAATGACCAAAGTTATACGCCTCTTGCCCGCATTGAATGCACGGATAACCCGCTTAATCCGCAACGGGCGATTTATTATACGCACAGCAGTTTAAGTGGCTTACCGGAAGCGTTGACCAACAGTGAGGGTGAAATCGTTTGGCAAGGGCAATACAGTGCTTGGGGGCATTTACAGCGTCAAACCCGACCCACAAGCACGTTTAATCGTGAACAGAACCTGCGTTTTCAAGGTCAGTATTTCGACAAAGAGACGGGCCTGCATTATAATACGTTCAGGTACTATGCCCCGGATTTAGGCCGTTTTACCCAACAAGACCCGATAGGGTTGGCAGGGGGGATAAACTTATATGCTTATGCACCAAATCCATTGACATGGGTCGATCCGTGGGGGCATTGTGCGGTCAAACTTTCTAAAAATATGGTAGCTGATGGTACGCCTAGACCTGCCAATACCGCAGCTCATCATATTGTTGGTGATACATCTAAAGGTGCCCAGCCAGCCAGAGATATTCTGAAAAAACATGGTATTGATGTTGATGATGCTAGAAATGGTGTTTTCCTGCCAAATAGAAATAATGTTGATGAAGCATTGTCAGGAATAAAACATAATGGCAGACATCCAAGTGATTATATTGACGCAGTAAATACAAGAATTATTGATGCTGATAAATTAAATGGAAAACAAGGTGTTCTGGATGAGTTATCAAAAATTCGTGACATCCTGTCTTCTGCAAATCGAGATGCAAGCTGGTATACAATATTATGATAAATAACGTTTATTATTTAAAATCGGATATGGTAAATTATTGTTCTTTTATTCAAAATTATCCTGATGGTGAAGAGAGCATTATGGGAAGGTCGAGAGATCAGGGATGGAGACGGTTTGGCAATGATTATACTGAAATATCATTAGAATTAAGATCAAATGATTTTGGTAAGAAAAACTATCAATTTGATTTTAGTAGCGCTCTATCTCCATTTTTTGTTTTCAGTGAATCAGGTGCTAACCATTTATTTGATATCTTAAATCCTAGGGGACAATTTTTAGGTGTTAGAACAGCAAGTAAACGGAAAAAATTTATTGGGTACTATCCAACTAATGTTTTGTCTGAATGTGTAGATAAAGAAAAATCTATTTATACTGAATATCCCAAAGGATTTATGTTTGAAAAATTAATTCTAGTTAAAAATAATATTACAGATGAATACTTATTTTCAATAAATGAAAATATTAGTGGTGTTTTTGTAACAGATAAGTTTAGAAAGCTTGTTGAAAAAATTGGATTGTTAGGTTTTGATTTTTCTAAAGAAATAGAGTTATCGTAAAGATATTATCGAAGCTACGACCTAGATTATAGATATGTGTAATTACCAGCTTTAGCTATAAAGCAGGTAAATGATACCACATCACTCGCCGATTAGCGTATTAGTTTTCAAGCTTAAATGTAGTTTTCTAGTGCTTATTTTGTATTTATTTGTCCGGATATCTTCACTGTTCGGTATGAATACCAAATAACTGTTTAAAATATTCACTACAAATGTGAAATAGGTTTTAAAATTTGTCCGTTGGAAACGGATTAAAGGACTTTGATCCTACTGGTAAAGGTGGATTTTATGTTACGACAGACGGAGCACAAGCAGAAAGATGGGCGCGGATGAGAACAGACTGGAACATGTCGATAACTCTAATCATGTAACTTACAAATTAATACCTTGTAAAGTAATAGTATTACTTCGAATGAGAGAATTAAATGAATTACCTATTAATAATATTGATCATCAACTAATAAATAGATTTAAGATGTTTTTAAATAAAGATATACCTTTAAGTAATTTTAATCGTTCATTAAGAAAATCTATTTTACATAAAGTATCACATAAAATTAGTCAGAATCACTGAAAAATCGTTGAGTTGTAGTTATGCTCGGAGGTATAGAACAGATAATTCTCATTATTATACGCACAGCAGTTTAAGTGGCTTACCGGAAGCGTTGACCAACAGTGAGGGTGAAATAGTTTGGCAAGGGCAATACAGTGCTTGGGGGCATTTACAGCGTCAAACCCGACCTACAAGCACATTCAATCGTGAACAGAACCTAATAATGGAAATATCAATACAGCATTCCCTGTTTATGAGCGTTAAATAACAAATGAAATATTATATTGATGAACATGGTTATTCATGTGCCGAAGTTGAAACTGAACATCACCTAATAGTTTGGTTTTTAAAAGATGATATTCAAGGTAGTTTAAATGGTGTAAATGAATATCTTGAATTATGTGAAGCGGTTAAAAATGATGAATTACCAGAATGGGAAGGTACAGGTAATGCCCATACTGTCACCATTAAACCGGATGGTGTCGAGATTTTTAACGAATATACTGAAGAGAGCGTGACAATCTCAACGATAGAAGAGTTCAAAGGTTATCTGGAAAAGTGGAAAGAATTACTTTTGAGTAGAGAATAACCCTAAAAAAGCCAGAAAATCCTTATGGTCTTCCGGTTTTGTTCTTGTATTGAGTCGCTCAGTTTCTATTTTTAGTGACTGTTGTAATCGACAAACAGTTACCGCATTCTCAGTTTAATTTTACTGAGCTGGTCTTATTGGCGCTGGTACTGTTGCTTGATGGTTCTGGTGTCATCAGTATCGGGATGATACGAGTATACTGGCCTGCATTATAATACGTTCAGGTACTATGCCCCGGATTTAGGTCGTTTTACCCAGCAAGACCCAATAGGGTTGGCAGGGGGCATAAATTTATATGCTTATGCGCCAAATCCATTGATATGGGTGGATCCGTGGGGGCTGAGTTGCTCTCCTAAATTTAATTCTCAAAAGAAATTTAAATATAAAGAAGGGGAAATGTCAGGGTTGAAGCATATTACAAGTGGGCATGCAAAAGATGCATTCCAAGAAAGTACAAGCAAATTTTTAACTAATAGCCCCAAAAAAATAACAAAATATATCAATGAAGCTTTAGATAAAGGTGTGGTTTCACCTAATGGTAAAGAACTAGTATATAGGTTTACTAGAGATATAGGAAAAAATCTTGATGGTGTAACAACTAAAACAATTAAATTATTTATTGATTCAAAAGGTTGGGTAAGAACAACCTTCCCTTTATAACTAAATAGGAATAATTTGCTATTATGAAAAATAATACGTTGGGTGCTTTAAATGAATCTATTTCTAACAGTAAAAAAATAAAAAAAATTATCCTTGATAATTTTTTGAACAAAGAAAGAAAAGAGCTTAGATTAAATCTTGTTTATATTACATATAATTTTATATCTAAAAGAGTATTAATAGAATACTATGTTAAAGATGATGAATATCCAAGTATTGAAATGAGTTTTGATGAACTAGCTAATTTTATAAAGGAATAAAAACTTATCCAATTTTCCAAAAATAAAATTGTTATAATTATATTTCTCCCCAATAATTGAATAAATTATATTTAAAGAAGGAAAATATATGAATAAAAATGAAGTCGATGCAGTTAGAAAAGCTAATGGAGGCATTGTGCCTCATTTTAATAGTAATAGAGTTGCTCGTTGGCTCAATATGCCTGGAGCAGATTGGAATCCTAAAGGGGAAAAATTTAGGATAGTATTTACTATTAATCAAAAAGGTATGGATATGCTAAATAACCATGTCGATATGGATAAATTATTGTTAGGTGAAACTGATTTACCCCGAGGTGTTTTATCTAAACCGAATGAAATAGGAGCAAGGGGTATAGGTGTTGGATTGCTTGATGAATTTAATAAACAGATAAAGAGTGCTAGAATAGAAACAGAAATAAAAACAGGGAAATGGAAAAATATTGGAGTAATAAAAAAATGTTAGAGCCTTTGAAAATGAATGTAAATATAAATGATATATACCAATATAAATTAAAAAGTTTTTTTAATTCACGAGCCTTATCAATTAATGAAGAAAAATTTATATTTATAGATTCTATAAAAAATAAAGAGAAGGTTTTATCTATTCATATGGAAAATAATGATTTTCTTTTTTTATCTGAGTGGTGTGATTTGTTTGATTTTGAAAAAATATATAACCTGCTATCTAGTAGAACTAAGTCTAATTATTTTTTCTTTTTCCCTTTCTTGAAGATGTTTTTTTCATTGTTTATGATTAATACAACTGAGTGTTATAGAAATAAAAATTTATTTGTTTCTTATTTTATTAATCAATTAAAGAATGGACTTGATTTTAAAAATAATCCTGATGATTGTAAATCTGAGTTATTCAATTATTTAATGTATGAAATGGGAATAGGATCTCGTTATGATAAATATTTTCAAGTGATAAATAATAAACTTTTTTTTAATATAAAAAATAGTTCTTATGTTGAAGTAAAAAAACTTATAAACTTAACACACTCTTTTGCGAAAAGAACAGCAAGAAATAGTAATAGAAAATATTTAGAAGTAATAAGGGAGTTTCAGTTGTCGACAATAGATTTTTTATTAGATAGTACTGATAATTACTCGCTTCCATATAGTGATATATATATAAAATATACTTATCCAGATATATTTTATAATAATTATTTAGAAAATAAAAATAATATTTTTAGAGTGTTGACTGATTGTGTAAAGGAAGGACAATCAAAATGTAATTTTTTTGTTTCCGAGATGATTTTTATGAATTATATATATTATATTCTACGAGAAGAACCATCTAACATATTAGCCTTGGAAGAATTTTGCAAAGAAAATAAAGAAGATTTTTTAAAAATAATAAGTAGAATTATTAACCGTAAATTTTATCTTAATATTAATAGTTTTAAAGGCCTTAATCTTGGGCATTACTTATCAAAGATATGATGATTTAATATAAATATTTATTCTTTATTAAATGTTATTTTTATTGTATAGGTTGAGTGAACATGAACTTAAATAAGATCTATCAGTATAAGTTAAATAAGTTATTTAACTCTAGAATACCTACATTATACGATGATGAATTAATATATTATAAAGATGAGAATAAGCTAGAAATAATTCTCTCTTTACATATGCAAGAAAGCAAGCCTCTTTTTTTATCTTGGTGGACAGATTTATTTGACTTTGAGAAAGTAGATAATACTTTAAATGAAAATTTATACGAAAGATATAATATTTTTTTGCTTTTCTTAAGAAAATTACCATCTATTTTTTTGATTAATACTAATAAATATTATAAGGAAAAAAATTTAAAAGTTTTTTATGCTCTTAATCAGTTAAGATATATGGGAAATATGCCTGACAAGTTTAATTATGATATGGATGAACATAAAACAGAAATTATTAATTACTTAGCTTGTTTACTTGGGGGAGAGGAGTTTTATGGTAATCTATTTAAAATAGAAGATAATATACTATTTTTTAATATAAGGTTTAATGATTGGGTAGATGTTAAAAAATTAATTAAACATATCCACTCGTTATCATCTGCAATGGCAAATAGCATAGAGAATAAGATTGCTTTAGAAAAAGTAAAAGTGTTTCATATAAATGCAATCGATTTCATTATGAATAAAAATAAAACTGATAGCTATGAAATACCATATGATGATTATTATTTGGATTACGTAAATCCTGATATTTTTATGAATAATTATTCAGATAATAATAAAATATTTTCTATGTTAGTTGATTGTGTTAATGAGAATCAATCAGAATGTAATTTTTTTATATCAGATATGATATATATGAATTATATATATTATGTTCTTAAAGATGATGAAAAAGAAATATTAAAATTAAAAAAGCATTGCGCAAAAAATAATCAGCTATTCTTTAAAATAATTGTCAAAATTATGAATTTAAATTTTCATATAAATGAATCTAGCTTTAGAGGATTAAATCTAGAATATTATTTATTGAATAGTAAAAAAATTACTGTTGGTTATGTAAATTAGAGTTTACCATCAGCATCACTATGATGTACTGGGTAATCTCACTCGCACCGAGTGCCCCATCAACGGGCATTTGAATACCTGTATTACGGCTCGGGGCATTTGCAACAAACCCAATGGCGAGATAATGAGCAATTGACGGTATTGGCGGAATATCAACGAGACCGTTTACACCGAGAAACGCTACGTACCAGTGGCGCCTTAGACAATGAAACGGGCTATGACTGTCGGGGACGTATAACGCACCAAGTGGCACGCCAAATGAATGCCTCACTGTTTGTGACCCCGGTGATAGACCGTCGTTATCGTTGGGATAAACGCAATCAACTTATCGAGCGCAGTGTCAGTTATGGTCAAACGGGCGAGGTTTTTACCGCCGGACATTGGTACTACCACAGTTATCAGTACG
>NZ_JASCQJ010000074.1:0-5483 GCF_033043255.1 Clostridium lamae
TATATTCTGTTCAATTTTCAAAGACCATTTTCTTCGTCGCCCTCAAGCGACTTCCTTATCTTATCACTTAACATTTTTCTTGTCAACAACTTTTTTATTGAATTTTTCATTCAATTTTGTTGCCGTGAAAACTCGTTTCGTAAGGAACGAATTAAATATTATCACCTTAATTAAAATCTGTCAACATATTTTTTAATATTTTTATAATATGTTAAAGCTCTCAAGCGATGAGTACGTATTATTACATAAAAATATATTTATAACCTTATATTAATTGCATTTAAATATACTTTAATCCCTCGCTCAAGAGCTTTATTATACTACTTACTATACCCCAAATATTTTAATATTATAAGTGCAGTATCTTCTATTGCCCTTTGAGTTACATCTATAGTTTTACATCCTATTCTTCTCATTACACTATCTGAAAAATCGAATTCTTCTAAAATTCTAGAATCACTTGCATATTCAATTCCTGTAGGTATTCTATGAAATTTATCCAGCCTTCTTTTTCTAATTTCTATTAGATGAAGTGGATCTATTACTAATCCAAAAACCTTCTTCCTATCTATCTCGAATAACTCTTTAGGTATTTCCACCTCAGGCATAAGTGGAATGTTTATAGCCTTTAGACCCTTATTAGCTAAATACATACATAAAGGTGTTTTAGATGTTCTTGATAGTCCTACTAAAACTACATCTGCATTTTTTAACCCTCTATAATCCTTACTATCGTCATATTGCATTGCAAATTCCATTGCTTCTATTCTTTTATAATATATATCATCTATATTTCTCATAGCTCCTGGATTATTATCCGGCATTTTATTTAGCATAGAAGATGCTACATTTACAATTGGTCCAAGTACATTTATTATAGATATATTCTTTTCTAAACACTTCTGTGTTAAATATTCTCTTACATTTACTGTAATTATAGTAGATACTATAATGCAGCTCTCAACTTCATTGATTTCCCTCATTAAGTCTTCTACATCATCAAGTTCTTTTATATAAGGTATTCTTTTAACCTCTACCTCTCCTTTAAACTGACTTGCAGCCGCTAATGATACTTGTTCTGCTGTTTCTCCTATAGAATCTGACACCGCAAAAATTTTCAACAACTCTACTACCTCCTACCACTTTTATCTTATTACATTATTATTTATGTAAATAATTTTAATATTCATTATTTTACCTATATTATAACAAGAATCAAAATAATTTGTCATAGTTATGTGAATTTAAAAATATCTATGTTAAAATCTTTATATCTTATATTGTCTAGGAGGAGAAAAATGTCTAATAAATTTAATAAAGAAAAATGGTTGACTATAGCCTTGCTTCCAATAATGTGGCTTCTATATTTTGCATTTGAAATTATAACTGGTAGAGTTAATGATTTTTATACTCTCCTCATGAACTTAGTACTAACTTCTGTTTTTGCTCTAACTGGATGGCTTATTTACTTTATATCGAAAAAACACTATAAAGGTTTTGATAGTAAAATAGTTGTTATAATATTTATAATTCTTATGTTAATTGATCAAGTTACTAAAATAATAATAAAGTTTTTTTTCTTTGATAAATACATTGAAATTATAAAAAACTTTCTTTCATTTGATCCAATAATTAATACTGATGGCTCATGGCTTAATGCACGCTTCGGTTTAGGTGTTGGATTTTCAGCATTAATATTCTTTAATCTTCTTGCTGTTATTCTATTTATAGAAATCTATAGATATTATCTATCAAAAGGAAATAAAGATTTCTGGGCTGATATGTCATTTTTATTCATTACTACTGGTGCATTGTGTTCTTTAATAGATAAAGTCTTTTATGGTGGTAGTTTAGATTTTATAGGGATAAGTAACTTGTTTATCGCTGATTTTAAAGATATTTATATTAATTTAGGAATATTATTCTTTATTATGCTAATCTATGTGAAAGGGTATTTTAAAGAAGACGATAATTCAAGTTTAAAGGATGATTGGAAGTCAATAAAAGAATTTTTAACATTTATGAAAAAAGATATACTAAGAAAATAAGAAGGACTGATCCTTCTATTTTTTTATGTAAAAATAAAAAAGGGGCTGTATCAAAATAAATTTTGATACTAGCCGATTAAAAAAAGGAAGTTCGTATTTGAACTTCCTTTTTGCGCATAATAATATCATTATGAAATCATTTAATAAAAATGTGATACCTATGCATCAAATAGGTTTCCCTATACAGGCTACTTTTATACCAAGAGAAGATGATTCAGTAAGACTGCTATTTGAAGTTACGGAGGAATTAAATTATAGAAAATTATATGAAACATACTCTACATTAGGTAGAAATCCAGCAGTTAATCCTGTCATTTTATTTAGAATTATAGTTTATGCATATATGAATAAGTTGTATTCTAGTAGAGAAATTGAAACAGCATGCACCCGTGACATAAACTTTATATGGCTTTTGCAGGGGCAAAAGGCTCCGGATCATAATACAATTGCAAGATTCAGAGTAAATCATTTAGAAAAATGTATTGATAATCTATTTAGTCAATTAGTAATGAAGTTAGGTGAAATAGATGAAATAGCATATAAAAATATATTTATTGATGGTACAAAAATCGAAGCGAATGCTAATAAGTATACTTTTGTATGGAAAAAAGCTACAGATAAATTTGAAAATAAACTTCAAGAAAAAATAAAGAAAGTCTTATCTGACCTTTCATTAGAGTTTTATATTAATATAGATAAATTTGAAGATAAGATAACTGTTGATACAATTATGAAAATATTAGATAAACTTGAGGATATTAAAATAGCTAATAATATAGAATTTGTTCAAGGCAAAGGTAAAAGAAAAAGCAAGTTACAGAAGTACATGGAAATTTTAAATGAATTTATTGAAAAACAAAGTAAATATGATAATTATAACGGTATATTTAATGGGAGAAATAGTTTTTCAAAGACAGATAACGATGCTACCTTCATGCATATGAAGGAAGACTATATGAAAAATGGTCAATTAAAACCTGGATATAATATGCAAATTGGTGTTGAAGGTGAATATATCGTTGGAGTTGATGTATCTAGTGAGCGTTCAGATCAATTAACCTTAATACCCTTCCTAGATAAATTAGAAAAAGAATTACCTATGAAGTTTGAAAATGTTATAGCTGACGCTGGATACGAAAGCGAAGAAAATTATAATTACCTATCAGAGCATAATCAAAATTCTTATATAAAACCACAAACTTATGAAAAATCAAAATCTAAAAAATCAAAAAGAGATATAAGTAAAAGAGAAAATATGACTTATATTATCGAAGATGATTATTATATATGTTCTTTAGGAAACAAATTAATCCCAGTTTCAACTACATATAGAAATTCTAAGTCAGGTTATGTATCAACAATTACTATATATGAATGTGAAAATTGTAGTGGGTGTCCTTATAAGAATAAATGCACTAAAGCTAAAGGTAATAAAAGATTACATGTTTCGAAAAATTTTATAAAACATCGTGAAAAATCATTAGGGAATATAACGACTCCCGAAGGGAAGTTATTAAGAATGAATAGATCTATTCAGGTCGAGGGAGCATTTGGGATATTAAAACAAGACTATGGATTTAGAAGATTCTTGCTTCGTGGAAAGAAAAATATAAAAGTTGAATTTTTACTTCTTTGCTTTGGGTACAACATTAAAAAATTATTTAATAAAACAATTCAAAATAGAAATGGAATATTATTACACAAAATGAAAATAGCTTAAAGTAATAATTTTACAAATAGGAGGTTCAAATGATACCTTCTATTTGTTGTCTCCAAAATACTTTAAAGTAGTGATAATTACCATAAAAATTTTAAATAATCATGTATAAATAATAAAAAAAGGACTGTCTACGTAAATGATAAAAAATCATTTACGAGACAGCCCCTTTGGTGGCTTACCCGGGAATCGAACCCGGTACACCTTGATTAAAAGTCAAGTGCTCTACCGAATGAGCTAGTAAACCTTGTTACCTGGCAACGTCCTACTCTCCCACACAGTCTCCCATGCAGTACCATCGGCGCTGTAGAGCTTAACTTTCCTGTTCGGAATGGAGAGGAGTGTTTCCTCTACGCCATCATCACCAGATATTTTTCCCTCAACAAGAACTTATTATATAGACATATTGTATTAATGTCAACATATTTTTTAAAATAATTTTATTTTTTTATATTTACTATAAATAAATTTAATTTTCATAGAAAATATATTATATAAAGCCACCAAGAAAACTAAAATTAATTCCTGATGGCTTTTCATTACTTATTTAACTTCTCTATATATTGTTTTATTACTTTATTCGACCACTTAAACTTATTAAGCTCTTCTTCTGTCATATCTATTTCTACAACTTCCTTTACACCTTCACTATTAAGAACTGCTGGAACGCCAGTAAACACATCATATTCTCCATATTCACCTTCTAATAGTGTAGAAACGGGAATTATCTTATTTTCATCATTTATTATGGCTTTTATTATACCAGCAGTGGCTGATGCTATTGCATAATATGTAGTTCCTTTTCTATTATAAACTTCCCAACCCGCTTTAGCTGTATCTAGTACCAACTTATCTAAATCTATCTCTCCTACTCTATCTCTGTTGTCCTCAATAACCTTACTAAAAGGCTTTCCACCTATATACACATGTGACCATGGAACCATTTGAGAATCACCGTGTTCGCCCATAGAATACGCTTGCACACTTCTAGGATCAACATCCAACAAGTCTCCTATAAAATTCTTTAATCTTGCTGAATCAACGGAAGTCCCAGAACCTATGACATTACTTTTAGGTAATCCTGATAACTTATAGACATAATATGATATTATATCTACAGGATTTGATATAATTATAAAATGTCCCTTAAAACCACTATTCATTATAGGTGTTACTATTGATTCTGCTATTCTTGCTGATAAATCCAGAGTATCTAATCTTGTTTCGCCTGGTTTAGGTGGAGCTCCTGCTGTAATTACTACTATGTCAACATCTCCACATTCTTCATATGATCCTACGCTAATCTTTGTATTCCTATTTAAATACTCTATGCAGTGCTTTAGATCCATCACTTCACCAAGAGCTTTTTCTCTATTAATGTCTATCATTAGAACCTCATCACATACTCCTTGAGTTATTAAACTAAAAGCAGTACTTGATCCAACCAATCCAGTTCCAACTATAGCTACTTTTCTTGTCTTTGAAAACATAAAATTCCTCCAACCAAATTATTTTTAGCTATATCTAGTTTACCATATTTTCTATTAATTATATTATTAAATATATAAATACATTTATTCTTGCTACTTTATTGTAATTTAATCTCTAAATAAAAAAAATCCTAAACATATGTTTAGGATTTTGGTGCGTTATCAGGGGATCGAACCCGGGACACCCTGATTAAGAGTCAGGTGCTCTACCAACTGAGCTAATAACGC
>NZ_JASCQJ010000075.1:0-3823 GCF_033043255.1 Clostridium lamae
GGCAATAGTTGACATATAATTAGTGAAATTCTATAATTAATAATCATATTGGTTAAGGAGTTTTTAAAATGAAATTTTATAAGGATTTAAATTATATACTATTACTAATTTTTGTTATTTTATACCCTATTCTTCCTACCTATGGTAAATATTCTAGCGACATAATTATATATTCCTTAATATTGGTAAACACTTTATGTTTTTTATTAATTAAAGAATATAGATTAAAAGTTATAAATATTATTAAATCCATATATAAAGATAAGTTATTTATTTCTTTAATTCTTTTAAACTTATCAATGTATGCATCAACTTTCGTAGCTATAAATAAGAGAGTAGCCTTTACAAACAGTATTCGTTTCTCATTATATCTATTTATCTTTTATTTAATTTCATATACTGTTGAAAACAAAAAGAATATTACAGTAATAACAAATTCTTTTATAATTACAGCTATTTTCAGTAGTATTATAAGTATATACCAGATTATCAAATTAATATCCATAGGAGAAAGTTTAACTAATACCAATAATAGAATATCTTCATTTTTAGAAAACTCCAACAATTTAGGGGCATATTCCTTACTTGCTTTATTTATAGTATTAATGTTAATTATTAATTCAAAGAAAAAAACACATAAACTTATATATACTTTTTCTTCAATACTGTTGTTAATAAATATTGTATTTTCACAATCTAGAAATTCTCTAATTGGATTAATAATAGGTATTGTAATAATTGCTGTATTATATGACAAGCGTTTTATTATAGCCTCTTTTGTTTTCCCAATCTTACTACTTGTTATTCCTCAAAGCAGAGTAAGAATACTTCAAATTTTTGATTTCACCCAAAATTCATCAAGATTTAAAATATGGGAAACAACAAGATTAATGATACATGATAATCCTTTATTAGGCATAGGTTATGAAAATTTTCAGTATCAATATCCTATTTATGTTAACAGAGATCCAAGCTCTTTACTAGTTTCTGAAAATTACATAGCACTTCATCCTCATAATGTTTTCTTAAAATTTCAGGTTGAACTAGGTATATTGGGTAGTATCTTTTTCTTATTATTTTTGCTATTTACAATCTATACAACGATAAAATTAATAAGAAGATGCAATAATAAGTATATATCAAATTTATCCATTGGAATTATTGCTGGATTCATATCAATTAATTTTATGAATCTAATAGATAATTTTTATAGTGCTCCTAAGGTATTAATTACAATGCTTGTTATCTTAGGTATTGAAAATTACTATATTAATACAATACTTAAAAATAATAAGAAACAAGGATAAAATCCCTGTTTCTTATTATTTTTTTAAGTATTTTTTTGATTTATTTCTTACTCTTAATAATCTTGATGTATTTTCTATACCAATTAATTTAATTGAGTTTAAAATCAACTTAGATTTTGTAGTATCTACTTCATCTAATAAATAAATCTTATCTTTTATTGCTTTAACAATTTTATTTCGTTCACTTCCATTATATAAAACAACTTCATTTATAGCTGCTGTAAAATTGTGCTCCATTCTATACTGAAGAAAGCTTTTCTTTATACCGTCTATTTTTTCATCCTTTATTCTATCATACATCCTTGTAGCTACAAATAACTTATCATATATTTTTTTAGGATTTGGAGTAGTAATTATAGACTGCGGGTTACCTACTCTATAATAATAAACTGTTCCTGTCATAACACAAAATGTCTTAGCACTACATAATACCCTTGGAGTCCAATCTTCGTCCTCATGATATATTCCTTCGGTAAAAAATAAATTGTTCTCTAATATAAAACTCCTTTTACATACTGATCTAACAGCCGCATAACTACAACTACCAATATTATAAAAATACTCATACGCCTTTAATCCTTTTTCAGGTTGAGGCAACTCATCTTCAATTATCTGTCCATTAGGCAAAACATCACAATAACTTCCTAGTATTAAATCTGTATTGTTATAAGTATACTTGATTATTTTTTCTATACTACCATCTTTAACATAGTCATCACTATCAATAAACCAAATATACTCACCCTGTGCTTTTCTAATTCCAGCATTTCTTGCTGAAGATAATCCCCCGTTTTCCTTGTGAATTACGCTTATATAATCATATTTTGCAGCATATTCATCACAAGTTTTAGAACTACTATCCTTTGATCCATCATCTACTAAAATTACTTCTATTCCATTGCAATAGTTCTCTATAACGCTATTGATACATCCATCAATATACTTTTCAACATTATAGACTGGAACAACAATTGATAAAACTATATTATCCATAACTCCTCCTAATTTATTTACTTACAAGTAAATATCTCCTTTTTATTTAAATAAATAATATACCCCATAAATATCCATAAAATAGTTGCAGTAAATGAATTTTGATAGAATACTTCAGTAAGAAAAACAGTTGTTAATAACATTGAACCTATCATTGCAGATATAATTCCATAAATAAAATACTCACTATTAGCCCTTTTCTTAGTAAATATTTTATTTATAATTGATACTACTATTTCTATAATAAGTACCATCATAATCACTAATCCAACTATTCCCCCTGCTAATAGCATATGTAAATATCCATTATGTACATATTGGTCTGTAATTGATGCTCCTGGAATCTTTTCTTGGGCTACCAACATTATATTTCTATCTCCTACTCCAAAAATAGGTATTTGTTTGCTCAATCTTAATGCATCAGTCCATAACTCTATTCTACCATTTGATGTTTCAACATCAGGTCTTTCTACTGTAATATTATCAATTTCATGATCTTTAGAAGAATCTATTGTATTATGTACAGTCTTAGGAATAAACGATACATATTTTCTATTAAGTTTGAATGTAGACATTAATGCAATTGTTAGTATCAATCCCAAAATAATGCTTAAAGAAACTCTTAAAGTTTTATTATTTATTTTTAATTCAATTCTTTTTTCTATAAATAAGTATAACACACAAGTTAGGAAGAAAATAAATCCTATTTCTCCCCCTCTAGATCCTGATAATACAATTAATTCATACTGTACTATTATATTAATTATTAAAATTATTTTATTTAATGATCTTTTTGCTACCAATAAAACTGCTGATAACGCCATTGATATAATAGCTACATTACATGATTGATTAGGATCTACATAAATCCCCCATAATCTTGCAGCATAATATCCTTGTGGTATTCTTGAACCATCAACTCTGTTTACCCAAAAATTAATATTAAATAAAAATAATAAAATTGAAATTCCAGATATAATTAATGTTCCTACAACCACCGCTCTACACACTCTATAGATATCACTCAAAATTTCTTCCTTACTTTTATTAAAATCATTAATAAATAAGGCAATCATCATTATTATACACCAGATTAACGTCTTAGTATTTCCTACTAGATTCATTTTAATATTTACTATAATAGTTATTACATATGATAATAAAAACGCAAATATAAGAATATAGTATCTCTTAGGAAAACCCTTGCCCTCAAATAACAATTTCTTTATAACTAATAATCCACCCCATAAAATTATTATTGGGGATGCATATGATGTTATATATTGTCCTAAACTAAGTGAATGAACTAGTGTCCATAAAACAAAAGTTATTTTGAAGTATACACTATCATCTAATAATTTTATCTTAAACATTTTTTCAATTAATTCCATCTTTATATCCCTCTATCTATAAATCAATTTTCTCATATTAGTTTTTATAAAATAAATTACTTTACTTAACATAATAACGAATAATGGAGACTTTAAGGAAAGCTTTAATACTTTTAATAAAAAACTTATACT
>NZ_JASCQJ010000076.1:0-2968 GCF_033043255.1 Clostridium lamae
ATATAACTCTATTATAAACAGAAAAAACCTATAGAGTAGACTTTTTTTATCGTGTCTACTCTATAGGGTACATTTTATTTAACCTAATTATAAAGGTCTTTTTATATTTGTCTACCATAAGGGGATTATACTAGAAAGGAGTTTTTTTCTTTAGTCTTATACTTTATAATTGTATCGGTACAATGGACAAAATGTAAATCTTGGATTATTATATAGTAAATAACTTTTAGAAGTAGGTGCACTTATGAATGGAGTTAAAAAAGTAGCGACAATTAATGATTTATCTGGAATAGGGAGATGCTCTCTAACTGCAGCATTACCAGTTTTATCTGCATTAGGAGTACAATGTTGTCCTTTTCCGACAGCAGTACTATCTTCTCAAACAGAATTTGATAAATTTACTTTTTTAGATATTACTGATGAAATGATTAGATATAAAGAAACTTGGAGTGAATTGGGTATTAATTTTGATTGTATTTATAGTGGATTTTTAGGATCAGAAAAGCAAATAGATATAGTATTAGAATTTTTTGAAGAAAGAATTAAAGCATTAAAAGTTGTAGATCCAGTTATGGGTGATAATGGGGTACTTTATGATACATTTACAAATGAAATGTGTAGCAAAATAAAGAAATTAGTTTCAATAGCAGATATAGTTACTCCAAACTTAACAGAGGCTTGTATTCTAACTGGAGAAATATATGATAAATATGGAACAAGCAATGAAAAAGTGATGAAGATAGCAAGAGAAATAGCTAGTATGGGGCCAGAAAAAGTAATAATAACTGGAATTATAAGAGATAATAAAATTTATAATTTTGCTTATGATAAGAATGAAGATAAACATTTCTATGTGTGTTCAGAATATAATAATGAATCTTATAGTGGGACAGGAGATATTTTTACTTCAATAATTGTAGGTTTACTTCTAAATGGTCACGATTTGAATTATTCAATAAAAAATGCATCAAAATTTATTTATGATGCCATAAATTTTACTTCTAAGTTTAACACTAATCCAAAGGAAGGGATTATGTTTGAATTATTTTTAAAGGAGTTGATTTTAATAAATGAACACAAGTAATAAAACAAGACAAATAGTAATAACAGCGCTTTTTGTTGCAATTATTTGCATTACTACTTTTGTTTTTCATATTCCAACAGGATTTAATGGAGGATATATTCATTTAGGTGATACTTTTATATATATAGCAGCGTCACTTTTGCCAACACCATATGCTATGGTAGCAGCTGGTCTTGGAGCAGGACTTTCTGATGCATTAAGTGGTGGAATGTTATGGATTATACCCACTATGATTATCAAACCTATTATGGTTCTCTTTTTTACATCTAAAAAGAATAATTTAGTTTGTAAAAGAAATGTCCTAGCTGTATTTATTGCAGGATTTATAGGGGTACTTGGATATTATATAGCTGGAGCAATTATCTCTGGAAACTTTATATCTCCATTTGCAACTTTATTTATGGAATTAATACAACCAATTGCAAGTGGTATAATATTCTTACTTGCTGGTTATGCTTTAGATAGGATTAAAATTAGAGAAATAATTTCTTCTGCAACAGCGAAATAAATATAGATATGAGGTTATAAACATGAAGATAATGACTTTTAATCTAAGAACAGATTTTCCCTTAGATTTTAAGAATAGATGGAATAGAAGAAAAGAAATTGTATATGAAGTTATAAATAATCATGATTTTGATATAATTGGTGTTCAAGAGTTAAATAATAAAATGTTTAATGATCTCACTTCAGAAATATCTAATTATAATTTTGTCGGAAGTCCAAGAAGTAGTAAGTACTTTATTGAAAGAAATGATATTTTAGTTGCTAATAGACATAGAATATTAGATTACAATACTTTTTGGTTGTCTGATAAGCCAGAAAAAATAGGAAGCGCTGTTTGGTATTCAGTCTTTCCTAGAATTTGTACAACTGCATTAATAGAGCTAGAGGATGGACATATAATAAGAGTATATAATACTCATTTAGATTTTCTTTTACCAAAGGCAAGAGAATATGGATTGAGAAAGATTGGTGAGTATATGGAAAAGAAACATGAAAAAGATGAGCACCCAGCCATACTAATGGGAGATTTTAATGCTAGTCCTAATAGTAAGGCTATAAAAGATTTTACAGAAGGAAAATATAGCGCTAGAAAGTTTATTGCAGTACAAGAAAACAAGAGAGAAATATATTCAATGTCAACATTAAGTAAGTTTAAAGGAAAGAAAACAGGTCTTCATATAGACTATATCTTTGTTACTGAAGAATTTAATGTTAAGAATAGTGAAATAGTTTATTATAATAGAGAAGGTAGATACCCTTCAGATCATTATCCTATAAGTGCTGAATTAGAAATTAAAGATAAATAAGGATAGCAAATTAGATTATAGTTAAGAGTCTAATTTACTATCCTTTAATTATAATGATTAAGCGGTATTCATTACTTTAAAGAATAAATCTTCTAAATTACCATCTTCATTATATTTTTCCTTTAAATATTTTTTGTTGCCTGAATCAACAATTGTTCCATTTTTCATTAATATTACAGTATCTTTCCAGTAGAATGATAGTACACCTATTCTTTCTTTTGAGGATATATTCAAATTTACTTTTTTAATCTCTTTTTCAATTTCTGAATGTATATCAACTTTATTATTTTTTAGTTTTTTGATTCTTTCGTTTAGTGTAGATACTTTTTCTGAAATTTCTTCGTAATAATCAACATTGAGATATAAAAATATTGAGCAGTTTATAATTGAAAGCAATAATAGGAATATTATATCAGCAATTGAAAGAGAAGTTGTTTCAGTTAAGATATTAGAAATAAAATTTATTATTGAAGATATAATAGGTAGTTTAATTATTAAACCTTCATATAAATTATTACCTAACATATATATATTAAATTCGAATGTATAAAGTTTATAAAAATAAAAGGAT
>NZ_JASCQJ010000077.1:0-2898 GCF_033043255.1 Clostridium lamae
CCAAAAAAATATATATTTTACAATTTAAGTAAGGAAGGATTTATAATTTATAAAAATCATCTTATGAAGTGTACATAATATGTGAAGAATAATTATGTATAAAATCATCATTGTATATATGATATAATGATTAATATAAATTTTAAGGAGTGTTATTTATGAAAGAATTAGAAACTAGAGTAGTTGATATAGATGTTGATAAAGTGAGAGATATATTAAAGAAGCTGGGAGCAGAAAAAGTTAAAGAAGAATTTCAAATTAATAATATATATGACTTTGAGGATAATAGATTATTAAATTCTAAAGGATATGCGAGAATAAGAATTACAGATGATAGACTTAATAATAAGGAAGTAGTGTATATGACTACAAAAAAAATGTTAAGTCAAGGTACTTTTAAAGAAATGGAAGAAAATGAAACAATAGTTCAAGATAAAGAAGCTGCAGCCAAGATATTTACTTCTCTTGGATTAGCTTTAAAACAATCAATTAAAAAGTATAGGGAAAGCTATAAAATAAAGGATTCTTTAGTTGAGATTGATATTAATGATAAGAACTTTTGTCCTTTCCCGTATTTAGAAATTGAAACATCATCAGAAGATAAGCTGAAAGAAATATTAAATATACTAGGATATACCATAGAGGATACTACATCAAAAACTATTTATGAATTATTAGAGGAAAGAGGCCTAGCTAAAGGAAATGGAAAAGGGTTATAAAATATTGTAACAAAAACAAATTATCCTTAGTAAATTATAATTAGGATTTTATATAAAAGTACTAAGGAGGATGTTTTATGGAATGGTTTTTAGAATTAAGCCCAATTCTTCAAGGGCTACTTGCCACTTTATTTACTTGGTCAATTACTGCTTTAGGAGCTGCAATAGTATTCTTTTTTAAAAATTTTGATAAGAGAGTTTTAAATACAATGTTAGGTTTTGGAGCTGGAGTAATGGTTGCAGCAAGTTTTTGGTCGCTATTAAGTCCAGCAATAGAACTTTCAGAGCAACTTGGTTATTCTGGTTTTGTTATTCCTTCAATTGGATTTTTTTTAGGAGGAGCTTTTTTAATTTTTGCGGATAAGCTAATGGATACTTATTCTTATGGAGTTGTAATGGATAAAGAGGAGAATATATCAAAGGCAGCTAAATATAGAAAAAGTATTTTATTAGTTTTAGCTGTAACACTTCATAATATTCCAGAAGGTTTAGCTGTAGGAGTAGCTTTTGGTGGAGTTGCAGCAGGAATACCTGGAACTAGTATTGCAGCAGCATTAGCATTAGCTTTAGGTATAGGACTTCAAAATTTTCCTGAGGGAGCAGCTGTTTCATTACCTTTAAGAAGTGAAGGATTATCTAGGTGGAAAAGCTTTGTTTATGGGCAAGCTTCAGGAATTGTAGAACCAATTGCAGGAGTAATTGGTGTTATTGCAGCATTAGCAGTAAGAAGTTTATTACCATTTTTATTATCATTCTCAGCAGGAGCAATGATTGCTGTAGTAGGTGCTGAGTTATTACCAGAAGCTTCAATAGAAAATAAAAAATTAACAACATTAGGACTTATTTTAGGATTTATTGTCATGATGGTTTTAGATGTTGCCTTAGGATGAATTTTGTTTATAATTAAATATTTAATTATACATTAAAAAAAGGAGCTGTAGAAAACAGCTCCTTAATGTTTATGGAATTAAGCTCTATTGATAGAACCGAATAATTCCATTTTTTCTTTTACAGTAGCTTTTATAGCTTCATATCCTGGAGCTATAAGCTTTCTTGGGTCAAAGCCTTTTCCTTGTAAGTCTTTTCCAGCTTCAATGTATTTTCTAGTTCCTGCAGCAAAAGCTAATTGGCATTCAGTGTTAACATTGATCTTAGAAACTCCTAAAGAAATAGCGTGCTTTATCATATCTTCTGGAATTCCAGTACCACCATGTAATACTAGTGGAACATTGTTAGTTGCATTACTGATAGCTTCTAAAGCTTCAAAGCTTAATCCCTTCCAGTTTTCTGGATAAACTCCATGTATATTACCGATACCAGCAGCTAACATAGTAACTCCTAAATCAGCTATTGCTTTACATTCAGCAGCATCAGCAATTTCTCCAGCACCAATAACTCCGTCTTCTTCTCCTCCGATTGATCCAACTTCAGCTTCTAATGATAAGCCTTTTTCTGAAGTTAATCTAACCATTTCTTTTGTCTTAGCTATATTTTCATCTATTGGATAGTGAGATCCATCAAACATAATTGATGAGAATCCAGCTTCCATAGCTTTTAAAGCACCTTCATAACTACCGTGATCTAAGTGTAATGCAACTGGTACAGTGATGTTTAATTCTTCCATCATTCCGTTTACCATTCCAACTACAGTCTTAAATCCACACATGTATTTAGCAGCTCCTTCAGAAACTCCTAGTATAACTGGTGAATTATTTTCTTGAGCAGTTAATAATATTGCTTTAGTCCATTCTAAGTTGTTGATATTAAATTGACCTACAGCGTATTTTTCCGCTTTAGCCTTGTTTAACATATCCTTTGCTGAAACTAACATGGTATAAACCCTCCATAACTTTAAATTTTATTACAATTATGCTTTATAGCCAACTGTATAAGAGTAACAGCTAAAAAGCTGTACTTTATTGCTATTATTATAACTCAAAATAGATATAATTTAAACAAAAAAAATTTGAATTTAGGTAACAAGCCATAAAACTTATTAAATATTTTAAAAATCTATATAAAAGATAACATAAAAAATTAATAAATTTTAAAATTTATAAAAAAACAATAATAAATTTAAAAAATGATATAAAAAAGTGTGGTAATTTTTATAAAAATAATAAAGTTTTAAAATATGAAACAAAATTTCAAAAAATGTGGTATTATAGTGAAAGAGGAT
>NZ_JASCQJ010000078.1:0-2574 GCF_033043255.1 Clostridium lamae
ATAAAAGACCTATTAATCAACGCCGTCCTGTTTCTGCTGATTTACGCGATTCTGGTAGCTTAGAGCAAGACGCTGACTTAATTTTATTTACCTATAGGGAGGCCGTATATAACCCCAATAGCCCTGCGAAAAATTATGCCGAGATCATTATTGATAAATTTAGACACGGAGAAACCGGCACAGTCTATCAAGAATTTAAGAATGGCCACTATCTGCCTACCGACCAAATCACAGCGTCAGAAGTGTCCAAAATGCAACAACAATCACAGCAAAATGATAAACGCCGTCGTTACGCAGAAAAAATGTTTTGAATTAGTAGGAGAGGTACGAATATTTAAATATTATTTATATTAATGTGACCCATGTTGTATTTTTTATTATTTGTTTTTTTATAATTAAAAATTATTTAAGCTTTAATGAGGGTTATAGAGTTATGCGTGAAAAATTCAAAGGGTTTTATGATATAACAGCTGATGTTGAAAAGGATATTTTTCAAAGTAATAAAACTCTATTTGTATTAGATACTAACTGTTTTTTAAATTTATATAGATGTGAAGAGGAAACAAAGAATGACTTTATTGCTGTGGTTAATAATATAAAGGACCGTCTTTGGTTCCCCTTTCAAGTATGTTTAGAGTATCAGCGTAATAGACTTGGAGTAATAAGTTCATCATTAAATAGCTTAGATAAAATAAAGAAAGAATTAAAGCTTACTACAGATAAAATAAATAACTATTGTAGTGGAGCTGAGAATATAAAACGAAAATATCATAATTTACACGCTGAACTTTGCGAGTTAAAAGAGAGTATAGATACTCAAATTGATAGCTTTATAAATAAAAATATAGAATCTAGAAAAGATAAATCAGACTTCATTACTAATTCAGATAGTATTAGGAAATGGATAGATTCAATTTCTGAAAATAAAATTTCCAATGCCTTTACACAAGAAAAAATAAATGAGATAAATGAAGATGGTGATGTGAGGTATAAAAATAAAATTGGACCAGGATGGAAGGATGGAAAAGAAAAGGTAGATGAGGAAATTTATTTTAATAAGGTGAACTATAAAAATAAATATGGTGACTTATATTTATGGAATGAATTGTTAGAAAAAGCCAAAGATGAAAATGTCGATAATATAATATTTATTACGAATGATGTAAAAGAAGATTGGTGGTATAAAGTTCACGGTAAGACAATAGGGGCTTTGGAAAGTTTAAAAACGGAAATTATAAATGCAGGGTTAAAAGAATTTAAAATGTATACACAACCTTCTTTTTTAATTAAATATACAGATATATTAAAAGAAGTTAATGTAAGAGAAACTTCTATAAAGGATTTTGAAAGTTTGAATAAATTAGATTTTATTGAATACAATAATGAAGCAGATTCACCTAGACATCCTTACTTTATAGAGAATAGTTCTATAACCGATGAACATATAATGGGAGAGAAAAATGAAGATAATACTATAAAAAGTTGGCGTATAATAGGGGGAAGGGGAAAAAACTACACTAATAATAATTTTCATTATATTAATGTTAATGATAGGGATGATTCCTATTATAGTATCTTTTCTGTAGAAAAAAAGATTAATGAACTATATAAAGAATATGATTTTCATCAATTTTTATTGACTAAAGCTATTGTAGACGATAATCCGGATGAAGTTCAAGAAATAGAGATGAATTTGATAAAAATTAAAAGCGAAATAGAATATCTTAAAATAATTAAATCTAAATTAAAGGAATAATTTTATTCTTATTACTGAAGATAGATGTAATTTAAACTAGCTATATAATGATATTTATCATATAGTTAAATTATTGGCCTGAACACCCAATCCTAAATATTTGCTGTGTCAACTGAGAGTTAAGTATGGCACAGCATAGCTTTATCAAAATGTCTAACGATACTCTTGTACCGGCTAACCCTGTTACGAGAGATTTTCTGCATTCAAAAATCAAGTGTGGTGATGTGCTTTCAGCTAATTTTAAGAAAGCTCGTAACCCTCGATTTCATCGTAAATACTTCGCATTACTCAACTTAGGTTATGAATATTGGGAACCAGTTGGCGGTACCATTTCACCTGAAGAAAAAGAGCTTGTGCGTGGTTACATCACATTCCTTTCATATTACACGGATAATGCTGACGCGCTCTTATCAGCATCCGATATCTATCTAGAAGAAGTCGCACAAAAACGTGCGCAAAATATCTCAGCAACAAAATCATTTGATGCTTTTCGCTATTGGGTTGTAGAGCAAGCCGGTTATTACGACACGTTTGAAATGCCTGACGGTAGTTTACGTCGTGTCGCTAAATCAATCAGTTTTGCAAATATGGACGACTTAGCATTTAGCGAACTTTACAAAGCCACACTCGATGTGCTTTGGAATTTTATCCTTCGTAAACAGTTCCCCACTCAAAAAGCTGTAGAAAATGCAGTATCTCAATTATTAAGTTTCACGTAGAGGCAAGACCAATGATCAAATTAAAGACCAAAGAAGAAAAGAAGTGGCTATCAGATGTAGCAGAACTGGGTTGTATTTGTTGTCGCAATATGGGGCTTG
>NZ_JASCQJ010000079.1:0-2056 GCF_033043255.1 Clostridium lamae
GTATATGTGAAGATAATAATAGTAATAAAGATAAAGAAAATAAAGTATATAATATTCATAGGGATATAAAAATAAAAAATAAGGATATGATAATTCTAAAAATACCAATTTTATCATATGGAGAAGAGGTTATTATTAATTCTCTTATAGATAAAGATAAGTTTATAGTAAATTATTATAATGATGGATTAATAGAATTTATAAGAGAAAAAATATCATTTCGAGATACAGTAAATAAACATATGGTATGTCTTTTTGTCTTTCAATATTTTTCATATTGCTATGATGAAGAATTATTAAAAATAGAAGAAAGAGTAGATGAACTTTTTCAAAGGGCAATTAATGTTGGAGAAGTTGATAATAAAGAAATACTAGAAGTTAAAAAATCTGTATCTGAAATAAAAAAACTTACAACATACTATAAGTCGATGATAACTTACCTAGATGATGAGTTTAGAGGGATAGATTTATATGATAAAGTTTTAATAGTATTAGATAATACATTAAGCTTAGTAGAGCATATAGAAGGGGCTATCTTTTCATGTATTGACGTATATAATTCAGAACTATCAAATAAAATGAACAAGACAATGCAATTACTTACTATTATTACTGTAATATCATTACCTCTAACTATAATGTCAGGTATATTTGGAATGAATTTTCAAAATATGCCATTAATAAATAGTAATGGTGGATTTATTATATCTATTGTTTTCACAGTAGTACTTATGATTATAGAAATTATATATTTCAAAAGAAAGAAATACTTATAAAAATAGAAGCTTATCTTTGCTTTAGATTGATAGGCTTCTATTTTTATTTAGATCTTGATAATTATTAAGTTTTTAACTAGAGTATATTATTTTATTGTAAGGTCTTTAGCTCTTTATTTATTCTGGGAATTTTCCTTCTTTTTAACATCATTATAATAATAGTCTTCTATTTCCTCTGCATAAAGCATAGGTGGACATACAGAAATTAAATGCTTATGCTTACCAATCATATCTTTAACTTTTTTAATTTTTAATACTACTATATTTCTACAAAGCTCCCTAAATTCTAATGGATTTTCTAAAGACTCAAAAATATTTAGTGCTTCAGTTTTTATAAGATATTCGCTTTCAGTAGAAGAGGATCTTAAAAGAACTTTTTTAGACTCTTCAATTATATTTCTAATTTTTTGTTTATTAATACAATCCTTATCGGTTAATTTAACCTTAAGTTTATTAATTAATGTACTATAATAAAGTGTTTCTACTTTAGCAATACAATATTTTAAATGCTCAAGCATTGCTAAGTCAGCAGTATAGGTGACACCTCCAAATGTAAATTTAAAATCCTTAAAGCTAGAATATAATGCTTCAATTAAAGTTAAATATGTGCTCCTGGAATATATACAATCAAGTATTCCCATAAAGTCATGTTGACTAAGTAATGCTAAACTATCTTTTTTTGTTAAATATGACTCAAAAAAACTATAATAACAGCAAAACATAGCTGAAGAAGTATTAACAGAATGATCACATAAATCATCTTGAGTCATTTCACCATCAACTGTGGCAATTATAACCCTTTCTGTTTCCTCTAAAAGAGCCATATTTAAAAAAAATGTATCTAAATATGATAATTTATATTCAGATTTGTCCATAGAATTCCAATAATCCATAAAGTCCAAATAAGCACGCCTATCTTTTTCAATTTCTAAATTGATAACATTGCCCAAAATACCCTCTCCCTTCAGTGGTTAGATTATAGCATCTATGTAAATTTAGGTAAACGAAAAAATATGTGTAATATTGATACTTATTTTTGGCGTTTAATTATTAGTTTACTATATAAATAAAACATTAAAATTTTAGGCTCTGTTTTATTTGAAAGTTGATAATTATTAATTTTTCAACAAGGGTATATTATCTCTATTTCTTATGGAATTATATTCCAAATAAATGCACAATAAAAATATCTACTATTACGCAATTGTAATATATTGTGAACGAAATATGGTTTTAATATTATATAGAAATAATAATTGGTAGGAAGTGGATATAATGGA
>NZ_JASCQJ010000080.1:0-1675 GCF_033043255.1 Clostridium lamae
CCTTTATATCCATCCTTCATTAAAAGAATCATTATAAAAGTTATTATAATAAAAACTATCCATTGAATTTTTTCTGGATACTTTTTATTATAAATTATCATGCTTAAAATAATGTTACTAAATTCTATACAATTTAATATTTGTATAAATATAATAACAATCTCGTAATTACTTATTATATATGAAATATCTACTCCACTAAACCTTAATATGGCTATAGGAAAAAAACCTATTCCAATTAGTTTTAAAACTCCTAAATTTCCATTACCAGCCTTTATGATACTCATAAAAAAAATTAATACTGATATTGATATACTTAAGATTCTAATAATAAAAATAAATTCATTATTCATATTATAGAAATATTTAAGTATAGTCAAAATTAAAATTATAGGTATAGATATTTGAGATATTATCCCTTTATTTCTGTAATGCAACTTTTCATTAATCATTTCTAATTAAAACACCCTTTACTTGTTTAACTTTATAGAGAAACTACTTCCTTTCCCTAACTCACTATTTATCTCAACATCCCCATTTTGAGCCTTTATTAAATTATATACAACAAACAGACCTACTCCAAAACCTGTTTCACCATTATTTTTATACCTATTTTCCATTTCATATTTATTAAAAGCTTTAGAGATAAACTCTTCACTCATTCCTATACCATTATCTGTGAGTTTAATTAAAACATATTCACTAAACTCTTCTATTTTTACAAAGATAAGACCGTCTTCATTAGTAAACTTTATTGAATTTGATACTAAGTTTAGTATAATCCTTTGCATCATTTCTTTATCAAAATAAGTATATATTTCTTCCTCACTAGTATCAAAAATAATGTCATGTCCGCTATTTTTTATATATGGTGATAATGAAAATAAATAATCTTCAACAAACTCAACTATATTATCAAATTTAAGATTTACCTCTAAATTTTCTGAGTCTATTTTACTCATATCAATCAAGTTATTAGTAAATTTAGTAAGTATAAAACAATTTTCCTTACTTATTTCGTTATACGACTTAATTCTATCAATATCATTTATATCTATTAAGATCTTTTCAAGTTGCATTGCTGAATAAATAACGTTAACTGGTATTTTTATATCATGAGAAATATTAGACAGAAAATTTTGCTTTATTTTTTCTCTTATTTTTATTTCTTCTAGTTCTTCTTTCATATAAGATAACTTAATTTCTTCTGTCAAGTCTTTAAACATTAATATACACTCTGTATCCTCATTGTTTAATTTAAAGAATCTAATTTCAATTTTTTTATCATTAAGAATTACATTGGTAGTATGTGGCCCCTTGTTATTATCAAAACATATCCCTAAATCAAACCCATCATCAAATTTTATATACTTGTCAATTCTTCTATTTACGATATTTCTTATATATTTTTCACCAATCTCATCTAAAAATTTTTTATTACAATAAGATATTCTATAGTTATTATTTATTATAACTATTTCATTAGGTAAACTACCTAAAAAACTTTTATATAACATATTCTTATCTTTTAACTTTTTATATGTATCTTCAAGCTGGTAATTACTTTTTATTATTTTTTTATTAACACCTTCTAAATACACATTTGTTAATACTGTTTCTTCAAAT
Organism: Clostridium lamae; assembly: GCF_033043255.1. Lineage (NCBI taxonomy): Bacteria > Bacillati > Bacillota > Clostridia > Eubacteriales > Clostridiaceae > Clostridium > Clostridium lamae. The sequence continues at coordinate 1,627 of NZ_JASCQJ010000080.1, forward strand.
ACGAAGCTATAATTTTCCTTAATAATATTTGCAATTATCGCTATTAAAG
>NZ_JASCQJ010000081.1:0-1632 GCF_033043255.1 Clostridium lamae
GAACAGGAAAGTTAAGCTCTACAGCGCCGATGGTACTGCATGGGAGACTGTGTGGGAGAGTAGGACGTTGCCAGGTTGGTAAAAGACTTAAGATTTATCTTAAGTCTTTTTTATTTACCTTTAAATGCTATAGATTAAAATATGCTATTAAAATTTTTTATGAATCTCATGGAGAAGTATAAGCAAATGGTAGATTATAGTATAAATTGTATATAAAATATAAATATTAATTGCAATCTGAAATTGAACTACTTTCTGTTTAAGTTGAATAAATATAGTCAAGTTGTAGATCGAATAGCTTTTGAGGGGTCTTATAACCAAGTTTTTTTCTGGGTAAAGTATTGCACTAATCTTCAATGTAGCCAATTTCGTCAGAACTATAATTATATAGATTTACCCTCGGGAATAAATTTTCTTATCATGCTATTAAGGCAATCATTACATCCTTTTTCAAAGGATTAATAAGGATGCGTAAAATAGACCTTAGTGTTAATATCTTTTTTTATATAACTAAGAGTAGCAAATTCTGATCCATTATCAGAGGTTATAGTTTTAAACACTTGGCTAAACTCATTTCCAAACTCAGACTTAAGTCTAGAGATCTCTGGTGCACGGCTTCATCTGTTTTCAATTTAATTTTTCTATGTATCGAATTTAGTGTATTTCGTTCAACTATAGTTAAGAGAACATTATCCCTCTTAGATTTTGATCCTATTACAGTATCAATTTCCCAATGTCCAAATTATTCTTTAGTATCAATAGTCTTATCTCTTTCTTCTATACTACGTCCTAGATTTCTTCTATTTTTTCTAACAACTTTCTGTTTCTTATTTATTCTTAACTTAATTAGTAAGTCTGAATTTTTCACATTTCAAAATCCTAAATCAACGTAAGAGTATAGAGTTTTAGTAAATACCATTTCGCTACGATGAAAGCAATCTGTATTAAGAGCTTCACCAAAACATGCATAAAGGGACAAGTTATCTTTTAATCTTATTTCGATAAAACACCTGTATTGTAAAGGTAGATGTTTATTTTTCTTTATATTTTATTATTGTTTTTATAGTCCATAGTGATTATCATTTTCATAGGTATTTTGTGGTAAATTTATCTCAATACAGAAAGTAATCCTATGAATTTTTTTATTTAGTTCAATTTCGTTTCACAACTAGCCTAAAAGATAAATAATAGAAAATTTTTCTATCATATTTATATGAGACTATAAATGTAATAATTATTTTTAAAATTAGGAAGAATAGTAGTATAAAGCGTAATTTTATTTACAATCAATGAATATAAAAATAACAATTATTTCTAGAAAATATGATTAATTTAGATAAAATAGTCAACAACTATACCAGATGTATCAATATGTATAAAAACGAGAATAATGTATATAATCATAAGAAATGGGGAAATAATATCATAAATAAAAAAATATAATAAAACAAAAATATTTTAATATGATATTATGTAAATCGTCCTTAGTAAATGAATCTTGTGTCAACAAAAAAATATAAAAAAGTTGTTGACAAACAGTAAGACAGATGATAATATAAGGAAGTCGCTTGAGGGCGACGAAGAAAATGGTCTTTGAAAATTGAACAGAATATAAGTTAAGTATAAAGTAAA
>NZ_JASCQJ010000082.1:0-1468 GCF_033043255.1 Clostridium lamae
TAAACTGTACCCTTTGTCAAGGACAGTTAAAAAAAGAGTAGGCCTAATATAAAAGATGATTTCTGTATTGAACAGGAGTCATCTTTTTTAAATTCCATTGTCCTCTGAAATTATTATAATAATCTATGTAGTCGTCTATTTCTTCAATTAGTTCTTCAAAGGTTTCACATGCCTTTATATTAACTTCATCCTTTAGGTGTCCAAAAAATGATTCCTGCGGGGCGTTGTCCCAGCAGTTCCCGCGTCTAGACATAGACTGTGATAATTTATTCTTTTTAACTTTATTTTGAAATATTGGGCTAGTATAATGAGCTCCTTGATCCGAATGAATAAATGAATCCTCTCTAAGAATATTCCTGTTATTTTCTATTAGTTTATCTATTGTATTCGTTACTATATCTATTTTTAGACTTTTTGAAACATTATAAGACAGGACTTCATTTGTAGAAGCATCTAAAATGGTCGACAAATAAGCCTTTTGGCCATTTTGAAAAAATAGATAAGATATGTCAGTTAGCAATACTTTGCCTGGAGATTCTTGTTTAAATTCTCTATTTAACAAATTAGGTAAGACTGTATGCTCTTTTGTAGCCTTCATCATTCTTCTATACGGATTAGCTTTTCTATGAGGACAAATAATATTGTATTTTTTCATTATTCTTCTTATACGCTTTAAATTATAGTTAATACCAAAGTGATTTTTTAATGTCATCTTAATTTGTCTAGCACCTTTTTTTCGATTTTTAAAGGTATAAGCCTTCAAAATATTTTCTTTGCTATGTAAATCTCTAACTTCATTAGATTCACGTTTCTTCACGGTTGTAGATGAAAAATACTTGTAATATCCCGAGCGTGAAACTCCTGAAATCTTACACATATAACTAATCATATTTTTAAATTTATATTTAGTAATAATAGACTTTATAATCTTATACTTCTCACTTGCTAGCACTGTTATTTCCTTTGTTTCACACCCCTTTCTAACATTTCTAGCTTTTTTAGAAGTTCATTTTCAGCCTGTAGAAGTTTTAGTTTTGCTTGTAACTTCTCATACTTTTCTTCTAAAGATATTTCTTTTTGAGTTGGTCTACCTGTATTATATTTTCTAGTATCTTGTAATTGTTCAACACCATTTCTTCGAAATGCGGAGCGCCATCTGCTGCCAGATGATTTTATTCTTTTTAAACCAATTATATTGACATCAAAACCACACTCTGCAAATATATCCCTTGGGAATTTACCTTTTGCATTTTCAGAAATAAATAATCTTTTAAACTCATCAGTATATGTAATTCCTCTTTCACTAATATTTTTAACATATTTATTCTTAGAAAGTATCTCTATATCTTCATTTGAAAATAATTTTTTACTCATTTTATTCACTCCTAACTATATAACTCTATTATAAACAGAAAAAACCTATAGAGTAGACTTTTTTTATCGTGTCTACTCTATAGGGTACATTTTA
>NZ_JASCQJ010000083.1:0-1448 GCF_033043255.1 Clostridium lamae
TATTATTCATGAATTTGGACATTTAATAACTATTTTAATTTTAAGAACAAAATTAGTAATTTTTAATGCATATCCTATGACTATTTATAATGAAGAAAATAACTATAGATTTAAGATTGCATATAAAATTTTACTTCAAGGGTATTGTATTCCTAAATTTAATATAGTAAATAATAAAAAAGAATTAGATTATAATACAAAAAAACTTATAATTATAAGTTTAATGGGCCCTATAACAAATTTCATATTTGCTATTATAGTATACTATTTAAATGGATTTAGAATTACCTATTTAATAACAATGTCATCCATTGTTGGATTTTTATCATTATTATTTAGTGACGGATTAATGATTTTTAGGTTAGTAACATCAGCGGCATATAGAATAAGTACATTGCTTTTTTTTCAGCAAGATATTAATGAAAATATAGGATATTTATTTAATTATGCTTGTAAAATAAGTAAGGAATTCAATATAACTGACAATTTTTTTTATTTAGATAAGGAAAATAAAAATCAAATATATCTTCAAAAATTAATAATGTATTATTCTTTAATCTATGACCTTCAAATAAATAATAAAATAATATATGTAAATTATAATAAAATAAAAAATAAATTGTCCAGTTTAAATCATAGCAAGTGGGATTCAGAGCATCCCACAAACACCCCCGGGCACGAGCAGATATAGATAAAGATACAAAGTAGAAAATGAGTGCATTGGCATTGAACACTTAATGAAGCTTTGGCTGAATTTAGTGTGAAAGCTCATCTTACGAAGGAAACTGAGGAAGATGTTCCTCTAGAAAAGGAATATGCGTTACAATTACCAAATAGCTATGTAGAAATTGACAGAGATGAAATGGAATATATTGATGGGGGATTAAAAATATCTTCATGGATAGCTAGTGCTGCAATCGATGTAGGCCTTGCTGCGATAGGGGGTTGGAATGTAACAGCAATAGGATGGTTGATGGGACAAGGAATATCAATATTATGTTCAAAAATATCAAAAGTAATTGGAGGAAAGTTATTAGGAAATGTTTTGAAAAGTGCTATTTTTCAAACAACTTTAGGAGCTTATATAACAAGTAAAATAGGTATTATAGGAACTGCTTTAGGGATGACATCGTTAGGTGGCATGATTTCAACATGTTGGGATGCTTGGGATAGAAATTTAGATGGGTATATAAATATATAGTATCGATTAAAAGTATTTATTAGAGATGCATATGCATCTCTTTAATCTATAAATTAATAATAACTAAAAGGAAATTTAGCAATTTTATATTAATAAAGATATGTATTTAGGTAATTAAATTATGTAAATATATTGTTATATAAAATTTATGGAGGTTAATATGAGAATAGTACTTGGAAATTTTAATAAATGGCGTATCAATAGATTTATTTTTATAACTATTATTATGAGTATTACTGTAATTATT
>NZ_JASCQJ010000084.1:0-1372 GCF_033043255.1 Clostridium lamae
AAGTAGAATGTACTTTCAATATCACAATGTATAATATTATTTTTCAACTTTTTCTTTTTGCTTAATTTAATTATTAGTAATATTAATAAAACTGTTATTAATAATAGTACTATAAATAGAGCAATGAGTACTACAACTGTGATAGTAGAAGAAGTATAATAATCACTTATTATAGAACTAAATAAATACGTAATTAAAGTAAATATAAATATTAAAAGAGCAGGTATAATTGTCTTCAAATATATTGGAGTAATTGGAGAAGTTTTATTTATGTAATATAAATATTCCCGAAAGCTTATTCTATTATCAATTGGGTTAAACTCAAATTTCATACTATTAAACCTTCCTTACCTTTATATATTTTTCAATATCTTTAATTACTTCTTCACTTTCAGCATCAAAGAATTTTAAATAAATAAAATCACCTGGCATTCCAGTAATATTGTAATGAAAAAGTAAATTGTTTTTATCTACAACTACTTTACTTACTGCCTTCCATTTAATATGTCTTAATATATAATCATTTTTAATAGTAATCCCTTCTTTATCAAATGAAATATTAACTGCATCATCAGGTACAATATTCAATATCTTTTTAATCTCATTCTTATAAGATATAAAAAAAATTAAAAACTCTAGGATGATCATAATAACAAATGCAAATACGAAGAAAAACATCTTTGTTTTAAAAGCTATTGTTAAATATGAATACGATAATACAAACATCAAGAGATTAATTATACCAATAAGAATTAAACTACCTTTTAGTAGATTTTTACTAATATGATTTCTATAAGCTATTTCAAATTCATCATTATTAACCAATTTGTATGTGTACATTAAATTCCTCCTTTAGACTAATAAAATTAAATTATATTATATTATGGTAAGTTAAGAAGCGATTTAATTTGTTAATAAATAAATCTTTATTCTCTCTATTATGAAAAGCTTTTTCTGGAATATATGCAATTATGCTAATATCATTAGTTACAAAATAACTATTATTATACTTAGTTAAGGCTAAGTTTTCATTCCAATTTGAACCTATCAATATATTATCCTTTAAATTGTATATTCCAGACTCATTAATATATATTCTATATCCATTACTATCTTTTTCATTAGAAGTAATGATTTTTCTAAATAAGTTTTTTATAGCTTTAGGTATTATGAAAAAATTAACTATTATAAGTAATACCACTAAGATTAAGAGAATACTGATAATTTTAAAATTCAAAACATGCAGTAATAAATAAAATGAAAAAAATCCTACAATTTCAATAAATATTATAGGAAAAAGAATTCTCAAGAGTTTACTTTTTACCCCTTTGTGAAAAAGTGAATAATTAATTATTTCTTTAATATCTTCATT
>NZ_JASCQJ010000085.1:0-1244 GCF_033043255.1 Clostridium lamae
TAAACTTGACCCTGTCAAGTAGACAATAGGAAAAAAGACTCTTTATGCGGCATGAAACTTATATTGAATAGGACTCATGCCGTATTTTAGTTGTATTCTCTCATTATTATAAAAATAAATATATTCATTGATTTCATTTATTAACTTTTCCATTTCTTGTGTTTTACTTAAGTATATTAATTCTGATTTTAAATGCCCAAAAAATATTTCAATAGGAGCATTATCCCAGCAGTTTCCACGACGAGACATAGATTGAGTAATACAATGCCTTTTTAAATCATCACAATATTCTTTTCTTGTATATTGAAACCCTTGATCGGTATGTAATATACACCCTTCTTCCAAGTGTAGATTATATAGTTGCTCTAATGTATCACTAACTAATTTTACATCATTCCGAGTACTCATATTATAAGCAATAATTTGATCGTTATATAAATCTTTTACTGCGCTCAAATATAAAAATCGACGACTAGATTTATCTAGAGGAATATATGTTATATCCATGCATAACTTCGTTAACGGCTTAATAGCTGTAAATTCTCTATTCAATATGTTCTTCGCTACTGATGCAGGTTTAAACTTATGCTTATATACTTTTTTACGTATAACAGCTTTTATATTCATTTCATTCATTAGTCTATATACACGCTTATGATTTATATCGATTCCTAATATATTATTAAGATAAATGCATATTCTCTTTCTTCCATAAGTTCCTCTATATTTATTATGTATATCTAGTATATGATTCTTAATTATTTTATCCTGGATATCTTTTTCTGTAATTATATCCTTATGTTTAAGCCACTTATAATAGGAGCTACGCGCTACTTTTGCCAATAGGCAAAGGCGGGAAATGCAATATCGCTCTGACAATAAAAATATAATTCTGTAGATATTGCTTCGTTTTATTCTTTTATCAGAGCTTGCAATTTTTTTAGGAATTCATTCTCCATTCTTAAATACTCAACTTCTTCTTCTATTGATGAGAATTTAGTTTTGGGTCTACCTCTTCGTGAGCCATTAGTTTGAGCTTTAGATTTTATTCCTCTATTTTCAACATCGAAAGCTTTATCACCTTCAGCTTGATATTTCTTTACCCAATCGTAAACTCTCTTTTTTTCACTTAATCCTAATTCCTTTGCAATTGTATTTGCTCCTATATGCTGATTTAAGTACATATCAACTGCTTTTAATTTGGTTTCCTTGCTATATTTCCTTTGAATTCTACTCATAAAAAA
>NZ_JASCQJ010000086.1:0-808 GCF_033043255.1 Clostridium lamae
AAGGTCTGAGATTTTGAGAGACTCATCAATATACCTCGGTGATATATTGATTTGTTTTCAATTTTTCAGCTTGTTCCAGATTGTTAAAGAGCATAATAAGTAAGATAACTCGTTTGAATTAGCTTAGTTATTCTCTGACTCTCGTCAGATAAGTGGTACGCCTTTCACTCATACCGCGCATTGGCGTCCCCTAGGGGATTCGAACCCCTGTTACCGCCGTGAAAGGGCGGTGTCCTAGGCCTCTAGACGAAGGGGACTCTTGTCAGCTTCGCAGACGCGCTTTTGCTCGTTCTTCATCAGACAATCTGTGTGAGCACTTCACATAACACGTATCTCTTAGGTAAGGAGGTGATCCAACCGCAGGTTCCCCTACGGTTACCTTGTTACGACTTCACCCCAGTCATGAATCACAAAGTGGTAAGCGCCCTCCCGAAGGTTAAGCTACCTACTTCTTTTGCAACCCACTCCCATGGTGTGACGGGCGGTGTGTACAAGGCCCGGGAACGTATTCACCGTAGCATTCTGATCTACGATTACTAGCGATTCCGACTTCATGGAGTCGAGTTGCAGACTCCAATCCGGACTACGACAGACTTTATGAGTTCCGCTTGCTCTCGCGAGGTCGCTTCTCTTTGTATCTGCCATTGTAGCACGTGTGTAGCCCTACTCGTAAGGGCCATGATGACTTGACGTCATCCCCACCTTCCTCCGGTTTATCACCGGCAGTCTCCTTTGAGTTCCCACCATTACGTGCTGGCAACAAAGGATAAGGGTTGCGCTCGTTGCGGGACTTAACCCAACATTTCAC
>NZ_JASCQJ010000087.1:0-791 GCF_033043255.1 Clostridium lamae
ATCCGTTGAGCGATGGCCCTTCCATTCAGAACCACCGGATCACTAAGACCTACTTTCGTACCTGCTCGAGCCGTCACTCTCGCAGTCAAGCTGGCTTATGCCTTTGCACTAACCGCATGATGTCCGACCATGCTTAGCCAACCTTCGTGCTCCTCCGTTACTCTTTAGGAGGAGACCGCCCCAGTCAAACTACCCACCAGACACGGTCCCCGACCCGGATCACGGGCCTAGGTTAGAACATCAAACGTTAAAGGGTGGTATTTCAAGGTTGGCTCCATGCAGACTGGCGTCCACACTTCAAAGCCTCCCACCTATCCTACACATCAAGGCTCAATGTTCAGTGTCAAGCTATAGTAAAGGTTCACGGGGTCTTTCCGTCTTGCCGCGGGTACACTGCATCTTCACAGCGAGTTCAATTTCACTGAGTCTCGGGTGGAGACAGCCTGGCCATCATTACGCCATTCGTGCAGGTCGGAACTTACCCGACAAGGAATTTCGCTACCTTAGGACCGTTATAGTTACGGCCGCCGTTTACTGGGGCTTCGATCAGGAGCTTCGCTTGCGCTAACCCCATCAATTAACCTTCCAGCACCGGGCAGGCGTCACACCGTATACGTCCACTTTCGTGTTTGCACAGTGCTGTGTTTTTAATAAACAGTTGCAGCCAGCTGGTATCTTCGACTGGCTTCAGCTCTGTCCGCGAGGGACTTTACCTACCGCCAGCGTGCCTTCTCCCGAAGTTACGGCACCATTTTGCCTAGTTCCTTCACCCGAGTTCTCTCAAGCGCCTG
>NZ_JASCQJ010000088.1:0-605 GCF_033043255.1 Clostridium lamae
AGTCGGCCCGCGCGGAAGATGTAACGGGGCTAAACCATGCACCGAAGCTGCGGCAGCGACACAATGTGTTGTTGGGTAGGGGAGCGTTCTGTAAGCCTGCGAAGGTGTACTGTGAGGTATGCTGGAGGTATCAGAAGTGCGAATGCTGACATAAGTAACGATAATGCGGGTGAAAAACCCGCACGCCGGAAGACCAAGGGTTCCTGTCCAACGTTAATCGGGGCAGGGTGAGTCGACCCCTAAGGCGAGGCTGAAAAGCGTAGTCGATGGGAAACGGGTTAATATTCCCGTACTGGTGGTAACTGCGATGGGGGAACGGAGAAGGCTAGGTTGTCCGGGCGACGGTCGTCCCGGTTCAAGCAGGTAGGCAGAGTGATTAGGCAAATCCGGTCACTTAATGCTGAGATGTGATGACGAACCACCAAGGTGGTGAAGCAATTGATGCCCCGCTTCCAGGAAAAGCCTCTAAGCTTCAGGTTACCAACAATCGTACCCCAAACCGACACAGGTGGTCAGGTAGAGAATACTCAGGCGCTTGAGAGAACTCGGGTGAAGGAACTAGGCAAAATGGTGCCGTAACTTCGGGAGAAGGCACGCTGGCGGTA